>NZ_AJML01000042.1:0-47464 GCF_000259525.1 Streptococcus sp. SK140
GTTCTGTGTATGCTTTCATCCTTCTCTCCTTTTTCTATTTCAATTAAGTAAACAAACCATAGAAAGCGCATTCACGTCCTATGGTTTTATTGTATGATTTACAAACACCTTTGTCAAGAATCCATAAATATTTTCTTAACAAAAGTAATTCCTTCTATTTCTGATCTATGCTTCTACACGTTCAGTCCATGAAGTAGCTGTTGTTTGAAGAACCTTGTTAAGTTCATCGATGTTTTCAAAACCAGTTGTACGAAGCCATTCGCGAGCAGCTGCTTCTCCATCTTTGATGTAAGCTTCAACAGATCCAGCCCATGTTGCACGTCCACAAAGAACACCATTGAAGTTTGCACCTGATTCGTGGGCAAATACAAGAGTTTCTTGGAAGAGTTTAGCTGATACACCAGCACTCAAGTAGATGTATGGAAGGTTAGTTGCTTCGTCTTGTGCTTTGAAGAAAGCAGCTGCTTCTTCACGTGTATGAACGATTTCTCCATCGCCAAATCCTTCAACGTATTTCACGTTAACTGGAACTTCCACTTTCAAGACATCGATGTTAAAACGTGGTTCTGAGAAGACCTTCATCGCACCAATAACCTTGTGTGGTTTTACTTTAGCGTATTCAGCAGAACCTGCGTCCGCAATCTTTTCATCGTAAGCCAAAATTTCAAGGAAGAATGGAATATCTTCAGCTACACACTCAGAACCGATACGTTCAATGTAGGCTTGTTTTTGTTGGTTGAGTTCGTCAGAGCTATCTACGTCATAGTAAAGTAAGAACTTAACAGCATCTGCACCTTGTTCCTTGATACGTTTTGCAGACCAAACATCCAAGCAGTCTGGCAAGCGTTTTGTGCTTGTTGTATCGTATCCAGTTTTTTCATAAGCGAGGAGAAGACCTGCATTTGGAGCAAGTGCTTTTGTTGCTGGAAGACCATATTCAGGGTCAAGAAGCATAGATGAAGCGTATTTTGTCAATTCATCTGCTACCAAGACTTTAAGTTCTTCCATTTGAGCTACTGTTGGCTCTTCTGTTTGGTATTGAGCCATAAGGCGTTTCAAAGCACCACGTTGGTCAAAAGCAAGAGCTGAGATGATACCATTCTCATCAGAGAGTTTTTCCAAACATGCACGTTTATTTTCTGTTAAAACCATTTTATACCTCTTTCACTACTAGTTGGTCATATAGGCTTTGATAGTTAGCCATATTGACATGACCGGTCATTTTTTCTTGAGCATTTAGCATACCAAGGACATTCGCCTTAGTCAGCAATTCTTGATCAGATTCTTTATGGAAAAGACCTGAAGCAATACCTGCAACAGTAGAATCGCCAGAACCAACTGGGTTTACAACTTGAATTTTTGGAATATCCACTTTATAGAAAGTGTCCCCGTGTTTTGCAAAGGCACCATTAGCACCTAACGAAACGATAATCCACTCGATTCCATCAAATAGTGGTTCTTGAAGGACTTCTTTTAATTCATCCAAGTCTTTAGAAATTTCTCTTCCTAAAAGTTGAGACAATTCTTCATTATTTGGTTTGATAACCGTTGGTTTATGTGGAGATTCAAGAACCGCCTGAAGTGCAGCTCCAGAACAGTCCAAGACAACAGGTTTACCAGCTTGGTTGGCAAGTTCAACTAGACTAGCATAATAGTCAACAGGAAGTCCTGCTGGTAGACTACCTGAAATGGCTACTACCTCTACAGTCTCTAAAAGTTCCTTGAAATGAGCCAAGAAATCTTGACCTTCTTGTTCTTGAACTTTAGGACCTTTTTCTAGGATTTCTGTTTGATTTTCTCCATGTAGAATTGCGACACAGTTACGGGTTTCTCCTTGGATATAGAAGAAACGCTTGGTGACTTTATCATCAATATTTTCTACTAGAAAATCACCTAGTTTACCACCAACAAGTCCAGTTGCGACTACAGAATCACCAAATTCTGATAGAACTCGTGTAACATTGAGACCTTTACCACCCGCTGTTTTCGTAACATCGACAACACGGTTGACAGTGTCAATTTTTAATTCATCCAAAGGATAGGAAATATCAATGGATGGGTTCATTGTGACTGTTAAAATCATGAGTCACCTCTTAGTCGTGGTATTCACCGCGATCCCATTTTTCAAGGAATTCTGTAAAGAAGTTGGCATCCGTTTGATGATCGTTATGAGTTTCAACGTGTTGGATTTTAGCGATCAATTTTTTATTTTCTTCAGATGGTTTGTATTCAGCGTTGATGAAAGCTTCAATGATATCGCACATAAGCAATTCACCAGTGATTTTACCACCAAATCCGATAACGTTGGCATTCAATTGTTCTTTTGCATAAAGAGCTGTTGTCATATCACGAACCAAAGCAGAACGAACACCTGGAACTTTGTTAACAGCGTTATTGATACCGACACCAGTACCACAGATACATACACCAAGATCAGCTTGGCCACTAACTACTGCTTCACCAACTTTTTTACCAAAGATTGGGTAGTGAGTACGAGCGTGGTCATAAGTACCAAAGTCGATGACTTCATGTCCTTTTGATTTCAAAAATTCTGAAACCGCCATTTTTTCATTAGTTACGATGTGGTCACATCCAATTGCAATTCTCATTAGTTATTCCCTCCGATTAATTATATAAATCTAATATCATTTATCCTTACTCAAGAAAAATCAAGATTAGCTTAGGAAGCGAGCTGCGAGTATAACTGAGGTTAGCTAAAGTGAGCTGACGACAGATTATCTTGATTTTTGAAGAGTATTAGCACATTTTGTTCAACATGTCGACCCTGATTTGGTGACGACCGCCGTCATACTTACCATTTACAAAGCCTTTAGCAATGTTTTTAGCCAATTCGTCACCAACGAGTTGAGCACCCATAGTAATCATACGTGAGTTGTTGTGACCACGAGTCATATAGGCTGAACGTTCGTCAGATACTTCTGCTGCAACCATTCCTTTGATTTTAGTTGCAACCATAAATGGACCAGCACCATAAGCATCAATGACAATGCCAAGATTTTGTTCTTCTTTTTTAACTTCTTCAGCAACTGCAAGAGTTACATCAACGAAGTCTTGACCTTCAGCTGTAACATCCACAACGTGGAAGTTTTCTTTTTCCAAGAAATCTTTAACGACTTCTTTCAATCTCAAACCTGCAGCATCTGCACCAATAACAATAGACATATTGTATACTCCTTTTTTATATAGACCAGTAAAAATATTTTGGTTATGGAAAGAAAATGACCATCACCAAGTAGTTACTGGTAGTTTTTGTTGACTATTTAGTTTAAGAATGATTCATCTAATCACTCTTTGTAACTTCTCCTTGGAGAAATTGGAAGAATAACTTGTTAAAACAAACACAAATTGTTCTTTCTAAACATAATATACTACTATTGTTTAAAAAAGTCAACAGTTTATGTTTGTTTTTGTTTATTTTTTAGAAAATTTCTATATCAAAACCAATTTGATCACTTTGACCTGGATTTAAGATTCGAACATTTTTCTTGTCTTCTAGATGATCGCCCTCTTCAAGTGATGTTGACAAACCTGACCATGGTTCCAAAGCAAGGAAGGGACCTTTATTGAGCGTTGACCAAACGATGAGGTTTGGAAACTCTTTAAAGTCTAGTTTTAATCCCTTATCATGCCTACGTGATCGTAAGGAAACAGAGCGAGAGGCTAACTCATCTAACGTCACAGCATCATAGCTAAAGAAATCATAGTTTAGATCCAATTCTTTTTGATTTTTTAACCAGCTACTTCTATCTTGAAAATCCAACATCCCTGTTTCTGGGAATGGTTTTGGAACTGTACAAGTTTCTGGCTTTTCAAATTCAAGATAGTAGTCTTCATAAGCTTCATCATCAAATAAAGGACAGTTAAATCCTGGATGTCCACCAATAAAGTAAGGCATTTTCTTATCTGTTTCCTTATTGGTAACTTGATACTGTGTACGAATAGTCTTTCCAGTAACAGTATAAGTTATTTCTAGACGAAAATGATAGGGATAGTTCTCATACATTTCTTGGTCATCTTCGATAGCAAAGGTGACAGAGTTCTCTGTTTGTTCTACTAATTCAAATTCTTTTTTTCGAACCAAACCATGACGTGGAATTTTACCTGCTACTTGACTACCATCTTCATGCTCATACAAGACAGTATCATTTCTAACGGATCCACAGATTGGAAATAAAACAGGTGCTTGTCCACTCCAGTAAGTTGGATCTCCCTGCCACAAATACTCAATTCCATCTTTATCTTTTATTGAAGAAAGTGCACCACCAAAAGTTTGAAACTGTACACTTAGCTGTTCTGTTTTTAATTCAATCATTAGAATTACCTCCATTTATTTAAGACCTAAAAAACTAGGCTGTCGACTCCAGATTTGGAAACTGACAACCTAGTTTTTACAATTTACATTTTTAGGAGCGAATTATTTTGCATTTGCTGCGTATTCTTCATTACGTTTGATCATTTGTTTTCTGTACCATGCAAAGATACCAACGTAGAATACTAGGAATACTAATGCGCCAAGGATAGCTTTGATATCACCAGTTGTAGCATTACCAATTGCCCAACCAAATAGTTTTTCGATTGGTCCTTCAAGAGTTGAGTGAGTAATCAATTGAGTTTGGCTTACACCTTCTGGGAAGGCACCTACACCTTTAGCAAGTTCTGTTGCGAATGGTGCGATAAGTGTACCTGAAAGAAGGAAGAGTGGCAACAAGAGTGTTCCGAAGATAATCATACGGAGCAATTTACCACGAGTAACTACCAAGAGAGCTGGAGTTACACCCATTGCGATGATACCAGCAAGTGGCAAGATACCATTTCCGACATTTGAAAGAAGCACTGCTTCAACCAACATGATTGGTGCAAGTACGTTGGCACAAGCCCAGATTTCAGCACGACCAGCGATAAATGGCCAGTCAAGACCAATGTTGAATTTACGTCCTTGAAGACGTTTAGTAGCAACGTTTGTAATACCTTGTGAAAGTGGTTCTACGGCTGCGATAAACCATGAACCGATCAATGAGAAGAGCTCCAAGCAGACACCGGCAGTCAAACCAAGTGACAACCAACCTTTAATAACAAGTTCCCATTTATCAGCACCTTCAACACCAGGAACTGGATGTGGAGTTCCCATCAAACCGATAACGATACCAAGGATGAAACCGATGAAGAATTTAGATCCCCAGAAACCGATTCGTTTATTCAATTTAGCAGCGTCAAAGTCGTATTTATCAAGACCTGGGAAGAGTTTATCAAAAATCTTATCCAAAACCATGATAACTGGGTTCATCATGTAGTTCATGTGAGTTGAAGTCATTGGTGATGAACTTGGTGCGTTAAGAAGGTCATCAAATGTTGGTTTCATCAAGTCAGAGTTGATGATTTTAAGAACCCCAACAAGAACAACTGCTGCAGTCGCGATGAAGAGTGAAACTCCTTGGCTAACTCCATTGTTGTCAGCGTACCATTTAATCAAAAGACCTGTGATAGACAAGTGCCAGATATCAAAGATATCGACGTCAAGTGTATCAGTTTTCTTCATTGCAAGCATGACAATGTTGACGATCAACATCACAAGCAAGAAGTAAAGTGTCCAAGCTGAACCCCAAGTGATTGTAGCAAGTGGTGCCCAACCAACGTCGGTAATATTCAATTGAATACCAGTGTTTTCAACGAATTTTGCAAGAGACGCTGAGAAAGCACCATTTAACATACCAATGATAGCACCGATACCAGTAAGAGCGATGGCAAGTTTGATACCACCTTCAAGCGCTTTGGAGAATTTCACTCCAAAAAGTAGAGCCAATACTGTCAAAATGATCAGCATGATGATCGGTCCACCCATTTCCAAGATAGGTTTGAACAGCTTATTGGCTAGTTCGATAATGATATCCATAATTTTCCTCCCTTTATTTTTATGGAATATTTACAAATTAATAATTAACTTAGACCATGTTCTTTGATAGCTGCTTCAATATTGTCATAAACTGGAGCGCTCATAGCTGGAATACGGAACAAGATTGGTCCTGCTTCAACAACTGGGATACCTGGTTCAAAACCTAAATCAGTAGCAGCGATTGGTGTGAAGATATCATAACCTTTAATCAAGTCTTCATTGACATCTTTTACCATAACAGCATCACATTGAACATCGTACCCACGGTTAGAAAGTTCTTCTTCAAGAGCACTTTTAATTTGGTGGCTTGAGTTAACACCTGCACCACAAGCAGCAAGAATTTTAATCATTTGGATTTCCTCCGTTTTTATATAAAAATTATTAACAAATTAAGCAGTCGCTTCTGAGATATATTGGAACAAAGCTTCAGGTTCCGTAATCTTAGACAGCGCTTCAAGATGACCATTGCCTGTAAAGAAGTCCATCAACTGTGCAAGTATATTTGTTTGACTTGAACTTGAATTGTTGATGATAAAGAAGAGTAATGATACTTCTACTTCCTTATCAGGTGCAATCATATTGTGGAACGTGACTGGTTTTTCCAGACGAACCACGACAACATTTTCAGTTAGATTATGAATTGTATCAGTATGAGGGATAGCTACGTTAGGCAAATCCTTCCCTAAAAACTCCATATCCAAACCAGTTGGGAACGATTTTTCACGTTCAATCAAGGCCGATCGATAGGTCTCTGTAACAACTTTCTTTTCTTCCAGTAGGGTTGCAACTTGATCGAAAAGTTGCTCTTGATTATCTGCTTCTAAGCAAAAGACTAGGTCCTTGTCAAAGAAATGATCTAATCCCATGACCTTCTCCCTTCATATTTAACTTTTATGGTACAAGTATAACACTATATGAAACCGTTGTCAATGTTTTTTGTTGTATTTTGTTTGATATTTATTTTTTTTGTTTACGAATTAAACATTTAATGATTTCAAACATATTTTTTATAAATTTCTTAATAAGTAAAACAAAAAAACAGGAAGTACTCCTGTTTTCACGATGTTAACTCTTTTTATTGGTCCAACTTTCTTCCACCATTGGAAGAAGATTTTTTAATACCTCTGGAACACCTTCCAGAGAAACATATCTAAACTTACCATCATCAGATTTAAATACCCAGATAATTAAGTATTTACCATTTTTAGCAATACAGTTTACTACATAGGCCTCATAGCCACCGATAGTTGATTTTGACCCCCATACCTTGGAAAAGTCTTGACTTTTCTGTTTAGATTCATAAATACTAGTTGAGATTTGAACAGTTTCAAGCGCAGCGTACTCACTTTCACTAATACCAAACTGTTCTGGTTTAAAGGTATTGAGAGTTACAATATTGACATCCGTCCCATCACAGTACTGAATGTCATCTCCACCTTCAATTTCTTTGAAATGAACCCATGATTTAGGAATTTTTACATAGCCATAATCATCTGAACCCACTACTTGCGTCTCTTCTGTCTGTTTTTGCGATGAACTAGACTCTTGACTTGAAGCTTCCTGAACACTTGAAGATGCTTCTGTCTTTACCTCGTTTTTCTTCTCTGAATTGCTACAAGCAATTAGACTAAGACTACAAAGTAAAAGTGTAGATAAAGTTATTATTTTTTTCATGATAACTCTCCTTTCACTTCTATTTTAAATTATGAAGGGAAAAGTGTCAAAAAAATACTGTATTTTGACACTTTACAAAAGTAACCGTGTGATTCAAACCAAAGAAAAGGATTGAAGAAAAATGTCCAAAATGGACTTTTCTTCAATCTAAATCAACTGATCGATTTCTTAAAATCAATGCTATTCTCACATAGCGACTATTCTTCATCCATGCTCAAGACGCTGAGGAAGGCTTCTTGTGGTACTTCTACAGAACCGATAGCTTTCATACGTTTCTTACCAGCTTTTTGTTTTTCAAGGAGTTTACGTTTACGAGATACGTCACCACCATAACACTTGGCAAGCACGTTCTTACGAAGGGCTTTAATATCTGTACGAGCCACAATCTTATGTCCAATAGCTGCCTGAATCGGTACCTCAAACTGTTGACGAGGAATGATTTTCTTGAGCTTATCAACGATGAGTTTTCCACGTTCATAAGCAAAGTCCTTGTGAACGATAAAGCTAAGAGCATCCACCTTATCACCATTAAGAAGGATATCCATTTTCACCAGTTTAGATGGACGATACTCTGACAATTCGTAATCAAAGCTTGCATAACCGCGTGTCGAAGATTTGAGTTTATCGAAGAAGTCAAAGACAATCTCAGCTAGTGGGATTTGATAGATAACATTAACACGATTGTCATCGATATAATCCATAGTCACAAAGTCACCACGTTTGCGCTGAGCTAATTCCATTACTGCTCCGACGAATTCTTGCGGTACCATGATTTGTGCCTTAACATATGGTTCTTCGATAGTTGCAATCTTTGTAGGATCTGGGAACTCGGATGGGTTAGACACATCCATAGACTCACCATCAGTCTGATTAACCTTGTAGATAACAGACGGAGCTGTCATAATAAGGTCGATGTTAAACTCACGTTCCAAACGTTCCTGAATAACATCCATATGAAGAAGTCCAAGGAAACCACAACGGAAACCAAATCCAAGAGCCTGGGATGTTTCTGGTTCAAACTGTAAGCTAGCATCATTTAGTTGCAATTTTTCAAGAGCTTCACGAAGGTCATTGTATTTATTTGACTCGATTGGATAGAGACCTGCGAAAACCATTGGATTCATCTGCTTGTATCCTGAAAGTGGTTCGGTCGCTGGATTTGTCGCCAAGGTTACTGTATCACCGACACGTGTGTCCTGAACAGTCTTGATAGAAGCCGCGATATAACCAACGTCACCCGTTGCTAGGAAATCACGCCCAACTGCTTTAGGTGTGAAAATTCCGACTTCAGTTACATCGAAAGTTTTACCATTGCTCATGAGCTGAATCTTATCGCTAGGTTTGACTACTCCATCCATGACACGAACTTGGAGGATAACTCCACGATAGGCATCATAAACTGAGTCGAAAATCAAGGCTTTCAATGGTGCTGACACGTCACCAGTTGGTGCTGGTACTTTTTCGACAATTTGTTCGAGAATTTCTTCGATACCGATACCCGCCTTGGCTGAAGCCAATACTGCTTCGCTAGCATCTAGGCCAATGACATCTTCGATTTCTGTACGCACGCGCTCTGGATCTGCTGCTGGTAGGTCAATTTTATTGATAACTGGAAGGATTTCCAAATCATTATCCAAAGCAAGATAGACGTTTGCCAGTGTTTGAGCCTCAATCCCTTGGGCAGCATCAACGACCAAAATAGCACCTTCACAGGCAGCTAGGGAACGTGAAACCTCATAGGTAAAGTCCACGTGTCCAGGTGTGTCAATCAAGTGGAAGATATAAGTCTCACCATCTTTAGCCGTATAATTAAGCTCGATAGCATTAAGCTTGATAGTAATTCCACGTTCACGTTCAAGGTCCATACTATCAAGAAGTTGGGCCTGCATTTCACGACTGGAAACTGTCTCTGTCTTTTCCAAAATACGGTCTGCTAGTGTTGACTTTCCATGGTCAATATGGGCGATAATAGAGAAGTTACGAATCTTCTCCTGTCGTTTTTTCAATTCTTCTAAGTTCATCATTCTCTTCCTTTCAGGGTATCTATTAATTATAAATTGTTTTTAACATTTTGACAAGACCATACCCTGTTAGGAGTACTAATCTTCAGCAACAAAGCCGTCATTTTCAATGAAGTAATGTTCTGTCATACCTTGGTCGGTAAAGATAATCCCATGAAGGACACCGCCGTAAACAGCTCCTCCATCCATTCCAATCTTACCGTCTTCTGTCATCCAAAGTTCAGATGTACCAGGTTTTTGATCCAACAAACCATAGACTGGTGTATGTCCAAAGACAATGGTTTTTCCAGTATGATTGGCTGCTTCATGAAATGGTTTTCTGAGCCATACCTTCTTATAATCGGTAGTATCATGCCAATCATCCAAAGTCAAATCAATACCGGCATGAACAAAGATATACTTATCTGTTTCAATGACAAAAGGCATCTGACGAATAAATTCCACTAAGTCTGCTGCTTCTGTTTCAACACGCTTTGCATCTGCTACTCCATCTACTGGTGCATCCAGTGGGCGCCCCAAAATAGAATTAATAGTTGTATCTCCACCATTTCGACGATAGTGGTCATAGCTTTCTTCAGGGTTATCCAACCAAGTTAAAAACATATACTCATGGTTTCCTGATAAGCAGATAGCTCCCTGATTGTCGACCAAGTCTTTGACCATTTCTAGAACTCGGCGACTATCTTCTCCTCTATCAATCAAATCTCCAAGAAAGAGTAATTGAGTCTTACCATCCCATGTTTTAAGTAAATCTTCTAACATTCCAGCTTTTCCGTGGACATCACCAATTACATAATAGTCTGTCATTTATTTCTCCTTACTTTGTAATAATTCTCTCGCTTGAGTCAATGCTGCTTCTGTCACATTCTCTCCAGCCAACATCTTAGCGACTTCTTCAATCCTTTCTTCAACTGTCAACAAGCGAACTGTTGAAACGGTTGAATGTTCATTGCTAATCTTTTCGATGAAGAACTGATAATCTGCAATCGCAATAACTTGAGGAAGGTGAGAAATAGCTAATACTTGACCATGCTGCCCAATTTTATGAATCTTTTGTGCAATGGCTTGAGCTACACGACCTGAAACTCCCGTATCCACCTCATCAAAGACGATACTGGTCTTGCCTTCCTTACGAGAAAAAGCGGACTTGATAGCTAACATCAAACGAGACAACTCTCCACCAGAAGCTACTTTTACTAATGGTTTAAAATCTTCTCCAGGGTTGGTTGAAATGTAAAATTCAACACTCTCATTACCTTCACGACTGAATTTTCCTTGACTAAAACGAACTTGAAATTGTGCTTTCTCCATGTATAGGTCTTGCAATTCTTGCTTGATTTCAGCTTCTAAGTCCTGCGCTATTTTATGGCGAGCTTGAGCAACTTGACCTGCTAGATCCACAAGATTTTTTTCAAGTTTCTTGAGTTCGATTTCCATATCTTCAGAAGATAGATTATTTCCTGTTAGAAGATTGTATTCGTCTGTAATCTTGGCAAAGTATTCAAGGACATCATCGACACTACCACCATACTTACGGGTAATGGTGTGAATTAAATCTAGTCGGCTTTCAACCTGCATCAAACGATTACCATCAAAATCTAAATCATCAATAATGGATTCCAAGCGCTTGGTGATATCTTCTAGAACATAATAGGATTCAGAAAGGGAGTTTGAAATCTCACGATACTCTGGATCGAACTCTTCAAGACTTTCCATATCATTCATGGCCGAACGAACATTTGCAAGGCTTGAAAATTCTTCATTATCAAGCATACTATAAGCATTTGTTAAAGTATCGGCGATATGTTTATGGTTAAGAAGTTTGTCTCTTTCTTGATTAAGGGCAATATCTTCACCAGCTTTCAAATTAGCTGCTTCAATCTCAGCCATCTGAAATTCCAACATTTCAATTCGAGCCTTGTGTTCCTGCTGATTTTTTTTGATGTCAAGCACTTGCTTGCGCATACGGCGGTAATTATCGAAGCTCGTCTGATAGGCTTCTTTTAATTCAAAGAAAGAGGCTTCCCCAAACTCATCCAACATCTGGATATGTCGATGTGGGCGCATTAACTCCTCTTGGTCATGTTGACCATGGATATCAACTAGCTGTTGACCAATCGTCCTTAATACTGAAAGATTAACCATCTGTCCATTGACACGACTGATGCTCCGACCGTTTTGTAAAATTTCGCGACGAATAATGATTTCATCACTCAATTCTAATCCTTGTTCATCAAAAATTTCTTCTAGCGCGCGGTTACTTTCAATTGAAAAAAGACCTTCAATTTCCGCTTTTGGAGCCCCATGACGAATAACTTCTGTTGTAGCTCGAGCTCCTAACATCATATTCATAGCGTCAATAATGATTGATTTACCCGCACCTGTTTCACCGGTTAAAACTGTCATCCCTTGTTCAAAGTTCAAAGAAATTGATTCGATGATAGCAAAATTTTTAATCGAAATTTCCAGTAACATATAATCCTACCAATTTTTAACTTGCTCAAAAATATCCTTGGCTGTTTCTTCACTTCTCAATACCATCAAGATGGAATCATCATCAGCAATACAGCTAAAAATTTGGTCAGAAAAAACAGTCATCAACTGACTCTTGACGAAAATAGTATTTCCTGGAATGACTTGCAAATTAATCATATATCCCATGCGTTCAGCATGAATAATATTATTTTCTGCCAACTGCAAGCTTCTAACGATTGATTTTGGTAATTCATAAATGTAAGTATTGTCTTTCAATGGAATTTTTACAATACCTAATTCTTTAATATCTCGGGAGACTGTTGCTTGAGTAGCAGAGATACCCGCTTCTCTCAAGTGTTCAACGATTTCTTCCTGTGTGCCGATTTGATAATCTGTAACAAATTTTCTAATCTTCTCAAGTCTCTCTTTTTTATTCATCTTTAAATTCCCTATGTGCTTTCTCCACTATTTTTTCTATTTCAGAAGTAACCTGATTGATTGCGTGATTTTCTTTTCGCAAATAGGCTAAAAACTCGATATTCCCATGACCACCTTGAATAGGAGAATAATCCAATCCTAAGACTGAAAATCCTTCATCAACTGCCATTTTAGTAACTGATTCTAAAACATTTTGGTGAACTTTGGCATCTCTGATAATTCCATTTTTACCAATCTGTTCTCGACCAGCCTCAAATTGAGGCTTAACTAGAGCAACAACCTGACCTTGATCAGCTAAAACACGGTGCAAAGCCGGCAAAATAAGGCCTAAGGAAATAAAACTGACATCGATACTTGCGAAACTTGGTTCCTGTTCAAAATCAGTTTTTTCCGCATAACGGAAATTAAACTGCTCCATACTGACAACACGAGGGTCTTGGCGTAATTTCCATGCCAGTTGGTTAGTACCAACATCAACTGCAAAAACTTGTTTAGCACCATTTTGCAACATGACGTCAGTAAAACCACCTGTTGAAGCTCCGATATCAATGGTCGTTTGTCCCTCAACTGATAGACCAAAAATATCTAGCGCCTTCTCAAGTTTCAAGCCACCACGACTGACATACTTAAGTTTCTCACCCTTGAGTTTCAACTCTGTATCATCAGGAATTTTTTCTCCTGGTTTATCAAATCGTTCGCCATTTAAAACAGCGACTACCAAACCTGCCATAACACCTCGTTTGGCTTGTTCTCTCGTTTCAAATAAACCTTGTTTGTAAGCTAGTACATCTACTCTTTCCTTAGCCATTGATTCTCAAACTTTCTACTATTTTCACAATTGGCTCCTTATCAAAACTCACAACTTGACTAATCTCTTCTAGTTTCGCAGTAGCTTGATCCAAAGTTTGATTGCAAAACGCTATCGCCTGATCTAATCCTAACAAGGCAGGATAGGTTGACTTTTCGGCCTGCAAGTCTTTCTGGGGTGTTTTTCCAATTTCCTCAAAGCTAGCGGTAACATCAAGCACATCATCTCTCACTTGGAAAGCAAGCCCAATCAACTCGCCAACTGTTTTAAGCTGTTTCTGAAGATTTTCATCCAATCCAGCAATGATTCCAGCCGCTTGGAAAGGAAAGGCTAAAAGTTTACCTGTCTTATTAGCATGGATAGTCTGAAGTTCCTCTAAATTCAAGTGTTTTCCTTCGCCTTCCATATCTAACACTTGACCAGCTACCATTCCCATACTTCCAGAAGCAAGGGATAAATTAGCTATTAAATCAACCTTGGTTTGACTAGGCAAATCAGTTTGAGCAATTAAAGCATAGGGATCCAAAAAAAGCGCATCCCCTGCTAAAATGGCTAGAGCTTCACCATACACCTTATGGTTGGTCAAACGCCCCCGACGAAAATCATCATTATCCATAGCAGGAAGATCATCATGGATCAAACTTCCTGTATGAATCATTTCTAGTGCCGCTGCAACTTGAGCATGTTCCTGAGTGATAGGCACTTGCAAGGAGTCCAAAACTTCTAAAAGCAAATAAGGACGAATCCTTTTACCACCAGCATGGACGGAATAGAGAACCGCTTCTCTTAAACTGGACGCAAATTGTTGGTTGCCATAAAAGTCTTCAAGAGCTGACTCGACCAAAGCTAGTTTTTCCTGCTTGTTCATACCAGTTCACTTTCTGTTCCATCTTCTTGCATCACCTTGACCAAGGTCTTTTCAGCCTTATCAAGTGTTGCCTGCAATTCTTTTGACAAGAGCATTCCCTTTTGAAAAGCCGAAATAGCATCTTCTAGAGCAATTTCCCCATTTTCCAAACTTTGAACAATCGTTTCAAGTTCTGCTAGATTTTCCTCAAATTTCTTTTGTTTTGACATCTCTTACCTCTAATTCTACTTGACCGTCCCGCATCAACAGTGATACTTGGTCATTTTCTTTCAAAACTTTCGCAGAAGCGACTACGACTTCTCCTTTTTTGACAATTGCATAACCTCTGGCTACAATTCGACTAGTATCTAGCATAAGGAGAGCTTCTGATAGGCGTTTTACTTCTGCTACTTTTGCATCATAGGTCACAGCCATCTGGCTACGCAGAAGTTTCTTTAATTGCTGGATATGATCCTGATAACGCTGGATTTTAATAATTGGTGATAATTGTTCCAAACGGTGGACTTGTTCTTGCACCTTTTGTTGATTACGAACCAATTCAGCATTCAATCCTTGCTTCAGTCGCAGCTGTAACTGATCCAAGCGTTGTAGATAACCGTCATATAAACGCTCTGGTTGTCTGAAGATGACCGATTGACTGAGGATTCTCAATGCTTCTTGTTTCTTTGACAAACTATGCTTAACCGCTGTAGTCATGCGTTTTTCTTGATTCTGAAGATAGGTCAAAAGATCTAACTTAGTTACTGGTGTCGCAAGTTCAGCCGCTGCTGTCGGTGTTGCTGCTCTCTTGTCAGCAACAAAATCAGCCAAGGTGACATCTGTTTCATGACCTACACTCGAAATAATCGGTAAACGAGATTCAAAAATTGCTCGAACTACAATTTCTTCGTTAAAGGCCCAAAGATCTTCAATGGAACCTCCCCCACGACCAATAATCAGAACATCTAAATCCTCACGTTCATTGGCTCGAGTTATATTACGAGCAATCTCCTTTGCAGCACCCTCACCTTGAACTTTAGTAGGATATAAGACAATTTCCACACCAGGGAAGCGTCTGCTTACAGTTGTAATGATATCCTGGATAACAGCTCCACTACGGCTGGTCACCACACCTATTTTTTTTGAAAATTGTGGTAAAGATTGTTTAAATCGCTCTTGAAACAAACCTTCTTCTGCCAGTTTCTTCTTAAGTTGTTCAAATTGGATAGCTAAGGCACCGACACCATCTGGTTCAGCTTTTTCAATGATAATCGAATAACTTCCACTTGGCTCATAGACTTGGACACGACCAACCACATTGATCTTCATCCCTTCTTCCAAGTCAAATCCCAAACGTTGGTAGACCCCCGACCAAATTGTCGCCTGAATAACCGCTCGGTCATCTTTAAGAGAAAAATACTGATGGGTTGGACGCTTACGGAAGTTAGAGACTTGACCAGTTAAATATACCCGTTCCAAGTAGGGGTCTTTATCGAATTTCATTTTTAAATACTTGGTCAAAGTTGTAACCGATAAATACTTTTCCATCTCTACCTCCTTCTTTTCTCTAGTTTTTCCTAGGTATTATTATACCAAAAATATGCTTAAAAATCTTTAATTTCCACCTAGAATAGTGAAAATACAGGGAATTTATGTGCGAAATTATTTCTTAATATTTTTGCCCCTCGAACAGAAAAAAAACCCTTCGGATAAAATCCGAGGGGCTTAAAACGTTGTTAAATCAACGACCGAACTTTTGAGTTTCAAGGTTCGGGATAAAATAGTTCACTGAACTATTTTATTTCTTAAGGTTGTAGAATGATTTCAATCCACGGTATTCAGCTACTTCACCAAGTTGATCTTCGATACGAAGCAATTGGTTGTATTTAGCGATACGGTCTGTACGTGAAAGTGAACCAGTCTTGATTTGTCCTGCGTTAGTTGCAACTGCGATATCAGCGATTGTTGAATCTTCAGTTTCACCTGAACGGTGTGATACAACGGCAGTGTAACCAGCTTCTTTAGCCATTTCGATAGCGTCGAATGTTTCAGTAAGAGTACCGATTTGGTTAACTTTGATAAGGATTGAGTTAGCAGCGCCTTCAGCGATACCTCTTTCAAGGTAAGCAGTGTTTGTTACGAAGAAGTCGTCACCAACCAATTGAACTTTACCACCAAGACGTTCAGTAAGAGCTTTCCATCCATCCCAGTCGTTTTCGTCCATACCATCTTCGATAGTGATGATTGGGTATTTGTTTACCAATTCTTCAAGGTAGTCGATTTGTTCTGCAGAAGTACGAACAGCAGCTCCTTCACCTTCGAATTTAGTGTAGTCGTAAACTTTACGTTCTTTATCGTAGAATTCTGATGATGCACAGTCAAATCCGATAAATACGTCTTTACCTGGAACATAACCAGCAGCTTCGATAGCAGCAAGGATAGTTTCAACACCGTCTTCAGTTCCTTCGAAACGAGGAGCGAATCCACCTTCGTCACCTACGGCTGTTTCAAGACCACGAGATTTAAGGATTTTCTTAAGAGCGTGGAAGATTTCAGCACCCCAACGAAGAGCTTCTTTGAATGTTGGTGCACCAGCAGGTACGATCATGAATTCTTGGAAAGCGATTGGAGCATCTGAGTGAGAACCACCGTTGATGATGTTCATCATTGGAGTTGGAAGAACTTTAGTGTTAAATCCACCAAGGTAGCTGTAAAGTGGGATTTCAAGGTAGTCAGCAGCAGCACGAGCTACAGCGATAGACACACCAAGGATTGCGTTAGCACCCAATTTACCTTTGTTAGGAGTTCCGTCAAGTGCGATCATAGCACGGTCGATAGCTTGTTGGTCACGTACATCGTAGCCGATGATTGCTTCAGCGATGATGTTGTTTACGTTGTCAACAGCTTTTTGTGTACCAAGACCACCGTAACGAGATTTGTCACCATCACGAAGTTCAACTGCTTCGTGTTCACCAGTAGAAGCTCCTGATGGAACCATACCACGTCCGAAAGCACCTGATTCAGTGTAAACTTCTACTTCAAGTGTTGGGTTACCGCGTGAGTCTAGGACTTCGCGAGCGTAAACATCAGTAATAATTGACATTTTTTACTCTCCTTATTGAGTTAAATTTTTTACACCTCTATGATACCTTAAAAAGACTCCTTTTTCAAGGAAAAACGTTATCTTTGTGCAAATTTTCCTTAAGTTTATAAAGTAATCGCTTTCTTTCATCTGTTTTCTCCTTTATTTTATGATATACTATTTTTATGACTGATGTATCTAAACAAATCCTAGAAAAGGCCCATGGTGGTCTTAAACTAAATCCAGATGAACAGAGACGTTTCCTCGGTACCTTTGAAGAACGTGTCCTTGGCTATGCAGACCTTGAAACAGCTGATGATGATAAATTTAAAAATGGATTTTTAACAATTTTAGAAACCTTTAGAAAAGAGACTCAACCTCTATTTGTCAAAATTTCTCCTCAGGTAGAGTTTGATAAACAAGTTTTTTATCTAAAACAATCCAAAGATGCTGACTGCCAAGCGACCATCGTTTCTGAAGATCATAACTCTTCTCCTTTTGGCCTAGTTATCCATCGCGATGCCCCTGTTCAAACAAGTGAAAAAGACCTCAGAAAGGCCTTTTCAGACTTATGGCAGGAAAAAGAGATGAAAAAAGCTCCTACTTCTCTTTGGAAAAAGTGGTTTGGTTAATTTTTCTTCAAAGCTAAAATTTGACCAATGTTTGCAGCTGTATCTTCTAAATAGATAGCTGCATTTTTTAAACTATCTTCTAATGGTTCGCTTTTTTCTAATATTGAAAAAGCAGCTATGACATTCTCAAATGGTAAAGGAGGTAAATCCTCAGCTAAACTACCACAAATAGCAATAACTGGAACACCATCTGGTGTTCTTTTTGCTACTCCAATTGGCGCCTTACCAGATAAACTTTGAGAATCTAACCTACCTTCACCAACAATAACTAGATCTGCATCTGCAACATTTTTATCAAAATTGATTATATCTAGACAGGTTTGAATACCAGATACAATCTCTGCTCCAGCAAAGGCACACAAGCCAGCTGCAATACCGCCACCTGCTCCAGCACCATCCAATTTTAACATTTCAGGTGCAACTTTGTGGTAAAAGTTTTCAATAGCATCATCAACTTTTTGAAATTGAGCTGGATTTAATCCTTTTTGCTTTCCAAATGTATAGGTAGCACCGTGAGTTCCACAGAGTGGATTGGTCACATCTGCTAAGATTTTGATACGCACATCAGCAGGGATGGTAACGACATTTTTGTCCAAAGTCTTACTAATTTCAAATAAGGACTGGCCACAAGCCTCAAGTTCCATCCCGTTTTCATCATAAAACTGATATCCGAGTCCTGAGGCAATTCCAATACCACCATCGTTACTGGATGTCCCACCAACTCCTATATAGATTTCTTTCATTCCTTGTTCGATTAAATATAGGATCAGTTGACCAATCCCCTTTGTTTGAATCTTCAGTGGATTTCGTTTTTCAATAGGAATTTTAGCAAGACCTACTAAATCAGCTACCTCGAACAGAGCAAGTTCTCCTTTTTGAACATATGTCATTTGAACCTCATCTCCAAAGGGACCTGTCACTAAAGCAGTTTTTTCTACAAGACCAAGTGAATTTTTAATGGCATCCACTGTTCCTTCCCCTCCATCGCCAACAGGTAAGAGCAAACATTTCGATTCAGGTAGAGCCTTTTTAAGGCCTCGTTTAATAGCTTTAGCTACTTCACTTGCAGGGAGACTCTCCTTAAAAGAGTCTGGTGCTATAACAATTTTCATACACTCATCTTTCTAATCAAAGGAAATCTATCAGCTTCAATACTTTTGTTAAATCTCTTTCTTCAATTTGAAGGGGAATTTCCTCTTTCACGATTTCTTTAGCACAGAAGCCAATTCCGATTCCAGCTCTCTTCAACATTGCTAAATCATTAGCTCCATCTCCAATAGCAATTGTTCTATCAATTGGTACCTCTAATTCATCAGCCCATCTTACTAGGGTTTCTTTTTTAACTTCTCTGCTGATAATAGGACTAACAAGATTTCCAGTTAAATAACCATCTCTGATTTCCAGTTGATTAGCAGCGAATAATGAAATCCCTAAATCTTTTGCTAATCTTTCAACAACAGGTGTAAATCCACCCGAAACTAAACCCACTTCTATCTGATTTTTTTGTAGAGTGTTAATAAATTGCGCAGCATTTTTACTAAGGTGTAGTTCATGATAAATCTTATCAAAAGTATCTACAGATAGTCCTTGTAATAAAGAAACACGTTTTCTCAGGCTTTCTTCAAAATCAAGTTCTCCTCTCATAGCTTGGGCAGTCAGTAGAGCTACTTCTTCTTCACATTCTGCTTCTTTCCCCAACAAATCAATAACTTCCTCTTCTATCAGTGTCCCATCAACATCCAGTACACAGAGTCCTTTAATTTTTTTCATATAATTGCCTTACTTTCAGAATCTCAAAAAATCGTATGAAGGTATCATACGATTTTAACTATTTAGTTTGCTAAGCTATGATACAAATCAAGATATGACTTGCAGGCTGTATCCCAAGAGAAATCACATTCCATAGCTTGAACTTGCATGTTCTTCCAAACATCAGGATGGTTATGATAAACATCCAGAGCTGTTTGCAAGGCCCAGTTGAGCCAGTATGGAGTTAGGTTATTAAAACTAAAGCCTGTACCTGTTCCATCAATTGGATTAAAGGCTTGAACAGTATCTCTAAGACCACCAACCTCATTTACCAAAGGAAGGGTTCCATATCTCATGGCCATCATTTGTGAAAGTCCACACGGTTCAAAGCGACTTGGCATGAGGAAAATATCACATGCTGCATAGATCTCTTGAGCTAATTTCACATCGAAAGTGATATTGGCAGAAAGTTTTTCTGGGAATACTTGACTAAACCAAGAGAAGGCTTGTTCAAATCCTGGATCTCCAGTTCCCAAAAGAACGATTTGAATATCCTCTTGAAGTATTCGATGCAAGCTCTCAACTACCACATCAAAACCTTTTTGACGAGTTAAGCGAGATACAATACCAATCATTGGTACATCAGAACGTACTGGAAGACCAACTTTTTCTTGAAGTTTTGCTTTATTTTGAGCCTTTCCTGACAGATCATTTTTATTAAAATGATAGTCAAGTAAAGCATCCGTCTCTGGGTTGTACAAATCTGTATCTATACCATTAACAATACCTGAAACCTTACCAGATTCCATACGAAGAATTTGATCAATACCGCAACCAAACTCTGTAGTCATGATCTCATAAGCATAACTCGGTGACACGGTTGATACACGATCTGCATAGAGAATACCTGCCTTCATCCAGTTAAGACAATCATTCCAACGAACTGTTCCATCAGCGTAGCGCTCAAATCCAACTCTAAACAAGTCCCAAAGCATACTTTCAGAGAATTGACCTTGAAATTCCAAGTTATGAATGGTCAAAACAGTCTTGATTCCTTGGTAGGCTTGAATCCATCTGTACTTTTCCTTCAACAAGAAAGGAATCATTGCTGTATGGTAGTCATGAGCGTGGAGGACATCAGGGATAAATCCAATACGCTCCATAGCTTCAAGGGCAGCAAGTTGGAAGAAGGCAAAACGTTCACCATCATCGAAATCTCCATAAACATGCCCACGGAAGAAATAATATTGATTGTCGATAAAGTAGAAGGTAACACCGTTTAAAACAGTTTTCTTAATTCCACAAAATTGTCTGCGCCAACCAACATAGACTTCGAATTGAAGGACATCTTCAATCTGATTACCAAACTTAGCTTCTACCATGTCATAGTAGGGTAAGATAACAGCAACCTCATGCCCAGCTTTTACTAATGATTTTGGAAGTGCTCCGATAACGTCTCCCAATCCACCTGTTTTTGAAAAGGGAGCGCCCTCTGCTGCTACAAATAAAATTTTCATGAAAGGACATCCTCTGTTACTTTTTCGCCTTTTTTGATGACAACAGGGTTTTCTGCTGTACCTCGAATAACAACTCCCTCAGCTATTTCAGCACCCTTATCAACAATTGCATACTCAACTTGTGCACCTTTTCCAACGACAACACGAGGGAAGATAAGAGATTCTTTAACCAAGCTGTCTTTATTGATACGAACATTACGCGAAATAACAGATTTAATCACTTCGCCTTCAACGATACTACCAGAAGCAAATTGAGAAGTGTTTACTTTTGAACCCGGTGCATAGTAAGTAGGCTCTTCGTTTTTAACTTTAGTGTGAATCTTTTGATTTGGCGAGAACAAAGAGTAGAATTTATGCTGATCAAGCATATCTAAATTAGCTTGGTAGTATGTTTCTACTGAATGAATATTTGCTAGGTATCCTGTGTATTCATATGCAAAAGCACCTTCTTTAGCTGCTAAATCACGAAGAACATAACGTAATTTTTCTGGATATTCTTTTTGAGCTTCTTCTTCTAAACGTTTAATCAACCATTGAGTATCTACAACAAAGATATCTGTTGACATGTTGTAGTAATCTTGATTTGATTTTTTATCAAAGAGTTTGTGTGAAAGTACGTGGTCAGTTTCATCAATATCAAGGATTGCATTTACTTCTGAAATGACCTTCTTAGGCAATTTCTTATAAACAACTGTAATTGGTGATTTTGTTGTATTATGCAAATGGAAAACTTGATTGAGATCGATATTCACTAAAACATCACAGTTCAAGGAAACGGTTTGGTCTGAACCTGAACGTTTTAGGTAAGTTAAAAGTTGTTGATAGTACTCTTTACCGACTGTGCTACTTTCTACACGTGTATTGTAAATACCTAAATAGTAGTGACTAAGTAGTGTATTCAAGCCCCACTCACGACCTGAACGAATGTGGTCGAAAACTGAGCTGATATTATCTTGTTGGAAGATTCCAAAGACACTACGAACACCAGCATTTGCTAAACTTGAGAGTGGGAAGTCAATCAAACGATACTTTCCTCCAAATGGTAAAGTTGCCACTGGACGGTTACTTGTCAAGGTTGACATATCATGGAAACCAACGGTATTTCCTAAAATCGCTGAATATTTATCAATCTTCATCTGTTGCTACCCCCACTACTTCATTATATCCGACTACTTGTACTTCTTCTGTACCATCAATTTCTACACCATCGGCAATGACTGCTCCTTCACCGATGATTGCACGTGTAATTTTAGCTCCTCTACCGATAACTGCTCCACTCATGATGACAGAATCAACAACTTCTGCTCCCTTACGAACTTGAGCAGCTGTAGAAAGGATAGAGTGTTTTACTGTACCATTTACGTAACAGCCATCCACTACAAGAGAGTCTTCTACATGAGCATGTTCTCCAATAAAGTTTGGTGGAGCGATAAGGTTACGAGAATAAATTTTCCATTGACGGTTACGACTATCTAGAGCATTCTCTGGAGAGATGTATTCCATATTTGCTTCCCAGAGTGATTCGATAGTACCAACGTCCTTCCAGTATCCATTGAATTCATAAGCATAGACACTTTCACCAGTTTCAAGATAGTTTGGAATAACATTTTTACCGAAGTCTGACATGTCTAGGTTGGCCTTCTCAGCAGCAACTAGCATGTTACGAAGACGTTTCCAGTCAAAGATATAAATCCCCATTGATGCCTTAGTTGATTTTGGTTGGGCAGGTTTTTCTTCGAATTCAACAATACGATTATTAGCATCTGTATTCATGATACCAAAACGGCTAGCTTCTTTAAGTGGAACATCCAAGACAGCTACTGTCAAACTGGCATTATTGTCCTTGTGTGATTGGAGCATATCATCATAGTCCATCTTGTAGATGTGGTCACCTGAAAGGATCAAAACATACTTAGGATTGATGCTGTCGATATAGTCGATATTTTGGTAAATGGCATGACTTGTACCTTCAAACCAACGGTTTCCTTCACTTGCAGAGTAGGGTTGAAGGATAGAAACACCTGTGTCAATACCGTCTAGACCCCAACTAGAACCATTACCAATGTGGCTGTTGAGAGCTAGTGGTTGATACTGTGTAATAACCCCAACATTATGGATACCAGAGTTGGCACAGTTTGAAAGAGCAAAGTCAATGATACGGTAGCGCCCACCAAATTGCACGGCAGGTTTAGCAATGCTTTGAGTGAGTTTACCGAGACGAGTTCCTTGCCCACCAGCAAGGATTAAAGCTAGCATTTCATTCTTCATTTTCTACTCCTTTTTGAGTTTTATTAGCGACTTTCTTAGTAGGTTTTATGCGACGTTTGATTTTCCAAATACTTGCTCCCATAGCTGGCAAGGTAAATGTCAAAGTCTGCTCATAATCCTTCCACAATCCTTTTTGAGTTTGAACAGTTTGGTTATGCTCTTTCCACACACCACCCCATTGTTCTAACTCTGTATTCCAAATTTCTTCATAAATACCTGCAACAGGAAGACCGATTGTGAAATCAGGTCGTTCAACCGGTGCCATATTGAAGACACAGACTAGCATCTCGCCTTTCTTGCCCTTACGGATAAAGGAAAGAACACTCTGATCTCTATTATCCGCATCAATGATTTCAATACCATCGTAACTTGTATCAATTTCCCAAAGACAACGGTGGTCTTTATAAAGTTGATTCAACTGTGATGTAAAGTATTTCATCTTGGCATTCATTGGATCTTCTAGGTTAGACCACTCTAATTGCTCTTCTGATTTCCACTCTAAGAATTGACCGAATTCGCTACCCATGAAGAGTAATTTCTTACCAGGGTGACAAATTTGATAAGTGTAGAGGTTTCTCAAACCAGCGAACTGATTGTAACGATCACCCCACATCTTATGCATCATACTCTTCTTACCGTGGACAACCTCATCATGTGAGAATGGTAGGAGATAATTTTCATTAAAGACATACATGAAGCTGAAGGTCACAAGATTAAAGTCATACTTGCGGTAAATTGGATCTTCTTCGTAGAAACGTAGGATATCATTCATCCAACCCATGTTCCACTTGTAGTCAAATCCAAGTCCACCCATTTCCTTCATACCAGTAATCTTGGTACCTGAAGAAGACTCCTCTGCAATCATCATAACATCCGGATGCGCTAGCTTAATAACATCATTCAAACGTTGTAGGAAATAATATCCTTCATAGTTGAGATTGCCACCGTCTTTATTTGGTGTCCATGGAGCATTGTCATAATCTAGATAGAGAATATTACTTACAGCATCTACACGAATACCATCTAGGTGATAGAAATCAATCCAGAACTTAATGCTAGATATCAAGAAAGATTGGACTTCATTTTTACCGAGGTCGAAGTTGAGTGCTCCCCAACCGTAGTTGTTAGCCTTATTATGATCTTGGTATTCAAAAGTTGGTGTACCGTCGTAGTATGCCAAAGCGTCGTCATTGATTGTAAAGTGTCCAGGTACCCAGTCCACAATTACTCCGATATTGTTGATATGACATTCCTCAACGAAGTCTTGAAACTCTTCTGGACGTCCATAAGCATGTTCTAAAGCAAAGTAACCCATGAGCTGATAGCCCCAACTCAATCCAAGAGGGTGAGCCATCAAAGGCATAAACTCGATGTGAGTATAGTTCATCTCAACGAGATAAGGAATAAGCTCTTCTTTGAGTTGAGCAAAGCTATAAGGTGTTCCATCAGGATTTCTCTTCCAAGATCCTGCATGTGCCTCATAGATATTGACCGGTCTCTCGAAAAAGCCCCAACGTTTTCTGCGAGCTAACCAGAGACCGTCCTTCCATTTTTTCTCAGAAATTTCTGTTAAAACTGCTCCTGTTCCAGGACGAGCCTCATAGCGTACTGCCAAGGGATCAATCTTCATGAGCTGATGACCATTAGCACGAGTAATATGATATTTATAAATATGTCCCTCTTGAGCTAAAGTTGTAAAAACTTCCCAAACTCCAGATTCATTACGAACCATGGGGATTTGATTTTCAACCCAGTTAGTAAAATCACCAACTAAATGGACAGCTTGCGCATTTGGCGCCCAGACACGGAAAGTATAGCCATACTCACCGTTTCTTTCTTCACGATGAGCTCCTAAATAGTGTTGAAGATGGAAATTTTCGCCACTAGTAAAAGTTCTTAAAGCCTCAAATTTATCCATTGAATCCCCCTTTTAATTGAAAGCGTTTTCTTTGTTTTATTATACTACCTTTTAAGAGAAGTTTCAAGTAAATTACTATATTTTTAAAAATTATTTTGAAAATCTGAAAATAATTCTCTGATGCGTCCTGGGAAAATCATTTTAATTTTCCAATTTATCTTCGCCTCTTTTCATTTTCTTACATTTTTATATAATAGTAACAAAATATTCGGATTTAAGCAATTTTTAGCCTTATATTTTTGAAAAATACATTGAAAATCCGTAAATATTGAGTTTATAACATTCAATTTAGATTGCAACTATTCAGAAACAAGGGATTTCTCCCAAAAAATAGAGCAGATCTTCCAATCTGCTCTTTCTTTATTTACTATTCTTTACAATTTATCTGCACTTCCATGAAAAATGAATTTCTCTGGATATTTTTTGATAAAACTTAGCTCATTCTCATTTCCATCATAATCATAGACAAAATTATCTGCTTCATCCAATTTCTCATAAAAATCATCGCCATACTCTTCTTCCATCTGTGCTAGCAGCTCCGATCTTTCTTCTCTAACAAAGGAGATAGTTCCACCAAAGTATGCAAGGAGATTTTTGAAATTAGCAGCATGCTCCTTCATTCCAAATAGTTCGAAGCCCTTTAAAGTATCTTTCCAGACAATCCCTGTCGAATTATCGAAAAATTGATAGTGACCTCCATTGTTTACTTCGATAAAATACCAGATAATTGCCAGAAGGTATCTTTGTTCTAAAGTAAAGATTTTTGCAGAATCGAGATAGTCTTTATAGGTGTTATAGATGTTAACAGTTTCGTATACTGGTTTAATAATATCCCAAGAGTCTTCTGCATTTTGAACATCTTCTATCTTAATATTCTTGTATAATTTCTTATTCTGTGCAGTTTTCATTTCTTGATTTGTTTCATTAACATCTTCAAAATAGTATTTCTGTAGCAGGGGATAGTCTGTTGGCTTGCCTTCAAAAACTTCCTTTAGAGAACCTACTTTAACCAACTCAATACACCATTCAATGACTGAACTTGTTGGGGAAGAAACATTTTTGATAGCATTTTCTAATAAATCTAGAGCCTGATTAGCTTCAGTTTCAAAGTCCTTGTTCGGATCACTAGATAAACGCCAATGGGTAAAACCATTTCGATAATACCAAATAGCATCCCTATCTTCTTCAGAAACCATCTCTAAAACTCTTTTGGCTTCTTCGAATTGACTCCAATTATTATAGACTTTGGCTAGTTCACTAAGGACTAGTCCACTTAAATTTTCTAAGCCAAGCTCTAAAAGAATTTCTATTACTTTCTCGAATTGGAAGTTATGCTTAATGTCTTTAAGACACTGAACTTTCTCCGATTCATTTAATGTGATAAATGTTTCCAGCGTAATTATATTGATATCCATAGGTATCTCCCACTAAAACTAATGAACTTTTATAATTTTAATTCAATTTGTAATGAAACTTCTGCTTTTTCTATCGTCTCCAAGATAAACTTTCTAGAAGTATAGGCCGAGATAAAAAATCCCGACCTCACATTTTAGTAGAAATGAGTCTTTGAAATACTTTTGTTCATTTATTGGACTCTGTAAAATAGTTTTGCCCTACACTTCATTGTGTCAATCTTCAATCTAAGACTTACGATAAAACATTCATAACTGCCACACTGACATCGTCAATGGCATTTTCTTGGTTAGAACGGCTATTGGTTACTAACATTTCTAGGTTTCCTGCATTTTCATAGTAATAGGAAGCCCCTTTAGCATTGAATACAACCAAGAAGTGCTCTTCGCCACCATGAATCTCATAGACAATCCAACCACTATTTTCAATGGCTGTGTGAACAAAGACATGACGGTAGACTTCTTCATAGGTAGGGTATGAAAAGGCACTAGTTTGTGTTTTAAGACTGATAATCTGACGTACAAACTCGATGCTATCTTGACGCTCATTGATCAAATCCCAGTTGACTTGGTTGACGCTATCAGGCGCATTGTAACTATTCATTGCTCGCTCACGATCTGCATGAGTTAACTCACCATTTTCTCCTGTAGCTACAAGCTTGGTACGACCAAACTCTTGCCCCAGCTCCATGAAGGCCATCCCTTGCATGAGAAAGTTCATGGCTGTCGCTGTTTCTACTTTCTTCATGATACGTTTTTCGCTCTCCGATGGATGAAGGGTTCTAAGTAAATCATGCAAATTGTAGTTATCGTGGGCTTCTACATAGTTAAGAACCTGGTTTGGACTGAGATAAGAACCGAGCTCTCGACTTCCAAGAATAGCCTTTGCGAGGATCGGCTCAGTACCTGCTCCACTGACGAAGCCAGATTTGATAGAGCCATAGACTTCACAACCTTTGACCGCATCACGTTGATTATCATTAAAGAATCCAATGTTTGGTAACTGGTAGGCATTGTCTTTCTTAGCCTTATCATAAGGAGCAAGACCAGTTCCCATATCCCATCCTTCTCCATAAAGGATGATTTTAGGATCGACTTCGTCCATAGCCCAACGAATCATCTGCATAGTTTTGACATCATGGATTCCCATCAAATCAAACCGGAAACCGTCAATATTGAATTCTTTTACCCAGTAGAGAAGAGAATCAATCATATATTTACGGAACATTTCATGCTCACTGGCAGTTTCGTTACCGACTCCTGTTCCATTTTGGTAGGTTCCGTCATGGTTCATTCGATAATAATAATCGGGAACCGTTGTTTGGAATGGTGCATCCACCGTTGAGAAGGTATGATTGTAAACAACATCCATAATAACACCGATACCAGCATCGTGATAAGCTTGGACCATGGCTTTCAAATCACGGATAGCTTGACCTGGATCATTTGGATTTGTAGACATACTAGTTTCTGGAGCATTATAGTTTTGTGGATCATATCCCCAGTTATAAGTTACATTTCCATCTGCGTCGTATTCTTTATGACGGTCAGCAATTGGTTGCAGCTGAACATAATTGACACCAAGTTCTTTGATGTAATCAAACGCAGTGGATTGACCATATTGGTTAACTGTTCCAGTTTGCGCTGCACCTAAGAAGGTTCCTCTTAATTCTGGCGCAACACCAGATGTTTCAGACTTAGTCAAATCACGGATGTGCATTTCATAAATGACTGCTTGGCAAGGATTTTCCAAACGCCAAGTTGCTTCTGTACCATGCTTAACCTCAAAACCTTCGACCTGACGATCTTGGTTTGAGACAATGGCTGAACGTTTTCCATCAGGACTTGTCGCTATTGTATATGGATCACGAGTTAATGACTGGTGATGAGGAAAGTCAATTTGGTAGTGGTAAGCACGACCTGCTAAGCTTTCTGGAACTGATAAACTCCAAACACCAATGGTATTATACTTGTGACTATAAGAGTAACTATTTCCTCGCTCCATTTCAAAGGTTTTAAGGATAGGTGCGTCGTTACTTGCAGATTCATAGACTACTACTTGGACAGATGTAGCGGTTGGTGCCCATAGGCTAAATCTTGTTTCAGTTTCAGAAACTTGACATCCCAACTCTCCTTGATAACCCCAGTGGTGGTCAAAACTAGCACTATTGATTGCCTTGTCAAAGGCAAAAGGATTTTGGTCCTTATAGTGTGGACTGGCAATGGCTGGATTTTCAGAATAATAAACGGTATCGTCTCCATCCAAAATCCAAACCTCTGTCAAAAGTGGATAGTAATTGAAGCGAATAGGATACTCTTTGCTGACACCGTCTTTTTCAACGCTAAAAGTCATGGTTTCAAGTGCTACTTCACTCGATTGAGTCAGTGAAAATTTAGCTCCAAAATATTCTTCTTCTTTGATAAGCTCTACTGAATCTACTGTTTTTTTACTGAAACTGCAAACCTCGTAGGCTTCATCCTTACGATGATAATGAATAAGTACAGGATAATTGTACATAGTTCTCCCTAATTTCTAAATTAAATTTGATTTTATATGTTACTAATAATTTCTTGATCAATCGCCTCACAATTCACAAAAAACTCAATGTGATTATGGCACACTTCCAAATCTACTGGTGTGTCACCACCGTATTCTCCATCAAGATTAAGCATAAACGGCTCTTCCTGATCCAAAGTTTCAATTCGGAGTTTACTAGTTTTCAGATATTCAACATTGACATCTGATATGTGTTGGCCTCCGTTCATGGCTTGAACTAGCAGACTCAACATATCTAGTATTTTATCCGTCTTTACGAGAATAAGCGTGAAATTACCATCATCCAGTTTGGTATCAGGTGCAAATTGCTCAAATCCACCAATAGAATTGGTCAAGGCAACAAAGACAAGAGAAACTTCTCCTGTAAAAATGCCCCAATCATGGTAAATACGAACAGGACGGGCTTTGGATTTTGGGAACATCTCGATGCCTTTAGCAACATAGGCCAGATAACCCAGACGCGTCTTAAGTTCACTCGGAACACTAAAGGTTAACTCTGTAAGAGCTCCTGCCGCAGCAATATTGATGAAATACTTATCGCCAAAGGCACGACCAATATCAATTTGCTTGGTTTCATTTTTTGCAATGATCTTCGCTGCAGCAACTGGATCCCCCATAGGGATTTTCAATGCTCTTGCATAGTCATTGGTAGTTCCAGTAGGAATGATGGCTATCTTTGGACGATGTTCCAGCGGTGCAATTCCATTAACCACTTCATTGATAGTGCCATCACCACCCGCTACTAAAACCAAATCAAAGCCAGCTTTTGCAGCTCTTTCTGCTTCTTTCTGGGCTGACAGGTGTTCAGGTTTGGTCTGAAAAGCACTGGTTTCATAGCCTATGCTCTCTAATACTTCTAGAACTTCTGCGATATTTTGCTTGATTATTTCCTGGCCTGAGGTCGGATTATAAATGAGACGTGCGCGTTTTTTTTCTTCTTTCATAGCTTACAAACTCTCAATCCAAGCTTCATCACGAATCTCTATTCCCAGTTCTTGTGCTTTTTGGAGCTTGCTTCCTGCATCTGCTCCTGCTACAACAAGATCTGTTTTTTTCGACACACTACCAGTAACCTTGGCTCCTAGACTTTCTAATTTATTTTTAGCTTCTGAGCGATTAAGACGCTCTAGCTTTCCTGTCAATACGACAGTTAGACCAGACAAGGCTGCATTTGCTGCAACTGTCTGTCCTTTGTAGTCTAGATTAACACCTGATTCTTTCAATTCCCTTAAAAGGATTTCAGAACCCTCTGTAGCAAAATAGGTCTGTAGGCTTTGAGCAATGACACTTCCCAAACTTTCGATACTTGCAATTTCTTCAGGATTGGCTTGTGCTAGTGATTCGATTGAGTGGAAGTTTTGTAAAAGCAACTGACTTGCCTTACTTCCTACATGGCGAATCCCTAAACCAAACAAGAGTTTTTCAGCAGAATTTTCTTTGGATGCTTGAATAGCCTGGTAGAGCTTTTGAGCAGATTTTTCCTTGATACCATCTAGCAAAAGCAAATCTTCCACAGTCAAGCGATAAATATCTGCAACATCCTTAACCAAATTGACAGCAAATAGTTTCTCAACGATAGATGGACCAAGGCCAGAAATATTCATAGCATCACGCGATGCGAAGTGCGTCAAGCCTTCCTTGATCTGAGCTGGACAACGTGGATTAATACAACGAAGGGCAACCTCATCATCAAAATGCAAAAGCTTACTGTCACAACTTGGACAGTTTGTTGGAATATCTAGTCTTTCCTCTGACACTCGCTTGGATTCTACCACTCGTAGAACAGCTGGAATGATATCCCCTGCCTTATAGACAATGACTGTGTCATCCTTACGGATATCCTTTTCAGCGATATAGTCAACATTATGAAGGGTTGCACGACTTACAGTTGTACCTGCAAGTTGCACTGGAGTAAGATTAGCAGTCGGAGTCACAACTCCAGTACGGCCAACAGTCCAGTCAACAGAAAGAAGTTTCGCTTCTTTTTCTTCTGCTGGGAATTTATATGCTACTGCCCATTTGGGTGCTTTGACTGTAAATCCTAGTTGCTCCTGACCAGCTAGATCATTGACCTTAATCACAACTCCATCGATATCATAAGGCAACTGATCTCTTTCTTGACTAATTTCTTGAATAAACGCCCAAACCTCGTCCATACTATGAGCTAATAGACGTCTTTGATTAACAACAAAGCCTAATTGTTCTAAATGTTTCAAAACCTTCTCTTGACTATCCCGAGTTGAAGGACTAGCTTCCTGATAAAGGAAAGTTGCAAGATTACGTTTGGCTACTACTCCTGTATCTAACTGGCGAAGGGTTCCTGCAGCTGCATTTCGTGGATTAGCAAATTCGGGCTCCCCATTTTCTTGACGAGATTTATTGACCTGGTCAAAAGAAGCTCTCGGCATATAACATTCACCACGAACTGTTATATCTATTTTTTCAGATAATGATAAAGGAATGTCTTTCACCCGTTTAAGATTTTCAGTGATGTTTTCACCAATGGAGCCATCACCTCGAGTTGCTCCAGCAACAAAAATTCCCTGCTCATAAGTCAAGGAAATCGATAAACCATCAATCTTCAACTCACAAATATAAGTAACATCATCCAATTCTTTACGAACACGCGCATCAAAGGCGTCTAGTTCTTCACGTGAAAAAGCATCCTGCAAACTATAAAGAGGATACTGATGACTATATTTCTCAAATCCATCAAGAATCTTTCCACCAACACGATGTGTCGGACTTTCTGGTAAGACTTGGTCAGGATGAGCTTTTTCTAACTCTACCAGTTCACGATAAAGACGGTCATACTCACTATCAGATACAGATGGATTATCACTTGTATAATACTCTGTCGCATAGCGATTGAGCAGTTCAACGAGATCTTTCATTCTTTCATTCATAGAACCATTTTACCATAAAAAGGACTCTATAAACAATACTCAAGCTCTAAAAAAGAAAACGAGAAGGATATTTCTATCACTTCTCATTTATTTTTATTTTTTACGATTCAAAATAGCATTCAAGACGATGGCTACTGTACTTGCAATAACAATACCATTTGAAAAGAACATTTGTAATTCAGTCGGTAAAGTATTGAAGAGATTGCTTCCGTTCAACCCCACCCCAGCAGAGATAGAAACCGCTGCAATGAGGAAGTTGTGTTCATTGTGCTCAAAGTCTACACGCGCCAAGATTTGCATCCCTTGGAGAGATACAAAACCAAACATGACGAGCATAGCTCCACCAAGAACAGGGCTAGGAATAATCTGAGCCAAGGCACCAAACTTAGGCAAGAGACCAAGTAAGATAAGGAAACCAGCTGCGTAGTAGATTGGCAAACGAGTACGAATACCTGAAAGTTTCACCAAACCAACGTTTTGTGAAAATCCTGTATATGGGAAGGTGTTGAAAAGTCCACCAAGCAGAACAGCGAGACCTTCAGCGCGATAACCATTACGAAGACGAGTGCTATCGATTGGATCTTTAGTAATATCAGAAAGGGCAAGATACACACCAGTTGATTCTACCATAGATACAGTAGCGATGATACACATCATTACAATAGAAGAAATCTCAAATTGTGGAGCACCGAAGTAGAATGGAGTTGGGATATGAACGAGTGGAGCTTCTGCTACTGGAGAGAAGTCAACCAAGCCCATAGTTGCAGCAATAATGGTACCGGCAATCAAACCGATCAAAATGGAAATAGATTTGATAAATCCTTTGGTAAAGATATTAACCAAAAGAATAATGAGAACTGTAATCATTGCCAAAGCTAAACTTTGTCCAGTAGGTTTTTCAACGTTATTTCCCATATTTCCGATGGCAACTGGAATCAAGGTCAATCCGATAGTTGTGATAACAGAACCGGTTACGATAGCAGGGAAAAGATTGGCAACCTTAGAGAAGATACCAGAAATCAGGATAACATAAATCCCTGAAGCAATCAAAGCTCCAAACATAGCACCACTACCATGACTCTGACCGATCATGATAAGAGGAGCAACAGACTGGAAGGCTACCCCAAGAACAATAGGCAAACCAACACCAAAATGTTTATTGAGTTGCAATTGTAAGAGAGTTGCAACCCCACACATAAAGATATCTGTTGAGATAAGATAGGTCAACTGTTGAGCTGAATACCCTAAAGCACTTGCAATCATGATTGGTACCAGGATTGAACCTGAGTACATGGCTAGCAAGTGTTGCAAACCAAGAACGGCTGCCTGTGAGTGGTTTTCCTGTTGTTTCATTAGATATCTGCCTCCTTAAAGATAACTTTTCCATTTTCAAAACGCTCTAATCGCGCGAGTGATACTACTTGATGACCTGATTTTTCTAGCAGTTCACGACCATCTTGGAAGGATTTTTCAATCACAATTCCGATAGCTTCAACTGTAGCACCAGCCTGTTCAATGATCTGAATCAAACCTTTAGCTGCTTGACCATTAGCCAAAAAATCATCAATAATCAATACTTTATCTTGAGGAGATAAGAACTTACCTGCAATAGATACGGTACTAGTTACTTGTTTAGTGAAAGAATAAACCTCAGCAGTCAAAATTCCTTCATTCATCGTAATATTTTTTGCCTTCTTAGCAAAAATCATAGGTACATCTAACTGTTCAGCCACATAAAGGGCTGGGGCAATTCCTGACGCTTCAATGGTCACGACTTTGGTAATACCAGCATTTTTAAAATGCTCTGCAAAGGTACGACCAACCTCGCGCATCAAGGAATAATCAACTTGGTGGGTCAAGAAGGAATCCACCTTAAGAATATTCTCACCAAGGACGTTTCCGTCCTTTAAAATTCGTTCTTCTAATAATTTCACAATAACCTCCGAAATAAAAAGAGACTTACCAAGTAAGCCTCTAGGAAACAAAGAAATAGATTTAACACCTATCCTTTTATCTCTGCAGCTTACTCATTGTTAGGTATTTACGGTACCTTGTAGAAACGCCACGCCAATTCGTGGCATAAATAAGTAATAGTAATATTAGTGAGCGTCACCATTCCAGATAGAGTTTTTCACAATGACATAGTCAACGTGACGAAGATCAGCTACCTTTCGACCTCCAGCATAAGAAATCGAACTTTGCAAATCTTGTTCCATCTCTGTTAAGGTATCTTGCAAATGTCCTTTGGCAGGAAGAAGAATTTTCTTACCTTCGACATTCTTATAAGCACCTTTTTGGTATTCTGAGGCTGAACCATAGTATTCTTTAAATTGTTTACCATCAACTTCAACTGTTTTACCAGGACTTTCGATATGCCCTGCAAACAGTGAACCAATCATGACCATGCTCGCACCAAAGCGGATTGACTTGGCAATATCACCATGTGTACGGATACCACCATCGGCAATAATCGGTTTACGCGCAGCTTTAGCACACCAGCGAAGGGCTGCTAACTGCCAACCACCAGTACCAAAACCAGTTTTTACCTTAGTAATACATACCTTACCTGGACCGATTCCGACCTTAGTAGCATCTGCACCAGCATTTTCAAGTTCACGCACGGCTTCTGGAGTACCAACATTACCAGCGATGACAAAAGTATCAGGTAATTCTTTCTTGATGTGCTGAATCATTGAAATCACGCTGTCTGCATGACCATGAGCAATATCAATGGTGATGTACTCTGGTGCATCAGCCTTTAATTGACTCACAAAATCATACTCGTAGTCTTTAACACCTACCGAGATTGAAGCAATCAAGCCCTGATCGTGCATACGTTTGACAAAAGGAATGCGTCCTTCTTCATCAAAACGATGCATAATATAGAAATATCCACCCTTAGCAAGTTGTTCAGCAACATTTTCATCTAGGATTGTTTGCATATTGGAAGGAACAACTGGTAATTTAAAGGTATGCTTCCCTAAAGTTACCTGCGTGTCAGCCTCTGCACGACTTTTAAGAACACACTTGTTAGGGATTAGCTGAATATCTTCATAGTCAAAGATCGGAAATTCGTTTAACATATTTCTCTCATTTCTCTTGTTTAGACCTTCCTAAAGTTAGGAATAGCCTCGTCTTTTCCAGACAATTACTCTAACAAGTTTACAATAATGTCCGTGTTTTGTCAATTGTAATGACCGAAAACAAATAATGTTCGTGTTTATAATTCTTGATTTAGATAATAAGTAGACATTTAGATACCTTATGTCTGAAATTTCACTGCCTTAATGATACCTTCTATAAAATGTTTTTGAAGATTAAAAAAAGCCCAGCGTAGAGGCTTTCTCACCTCTTAACACTAGACTTATTTCTTATTTTAATAATACTCACCTTGACGATAATCCCATGAGTTAAAGGTATCTGACAGGTGCATCATGATTTTATCAATGTCAAGCCCTTTACGAATCACAACTGGTGCCGGAGAAGTTGAACGTGCTCCACCTTGTTCTGGAATGAGTTTGCCGTCTTTATCGACCATAGACACCATCACGCCCTGTTCATAGCGTGTTTCAACTGTTTTATCTGGCTGGATAGATGCAACATAGTCGTCTGCTTCAATAACAAGATCCACTGCTCCTTCGATACGTTCACCGATTCCTTCAATCTTACCTCGATTTCCTTTTCCTGAAGGGTTTGCAGATGAAGCATATACCATTTTGCCTTCTTCCCAAAGTTTGGCAGCTAATTGTTCACCAGCTTTCCCAAACTTGATAACAAAACAGCTAGTTCCACGCACATCGGTCATGAGTTCTTCACGACCATCACCGTAAGCTTTCAATTTTTCAAAGGCTTCTGGTTTCCATGGAAGGATACAACCAAGAAGAATGTCTTCATCCCAATGTTTTTGATAGAAGGCTTCGATTTCAGGATTTAGCTGCGCTAAAGCGCGAAGCTCATCCATGCTACCACAGAGAACTACTCCTGGTTTATTACGATTACGTTCTTTGGCTTCAAACTTGCGCTCAAGTCCTGCCTTGTCGCTAGTCATGATGATGTAACCAACTTTTGTAGGGCAAACGATACATCCGCCCTCACCTTTTAAGATTTCATAGCCTTCTTGTGAAAGTGTTCCGTTCCATTGAATGTGTTTTGTCATAGTTCTATTTCCTTTTCTATATTTATTCTAATCCTGCCAATAGGCTGGGCGTTGTTTTTCATATGCAGCAATCAAGTCTTCATACTGCAAGGTAATACCGATATCATCCAAACCATTTAAGAGCTTGTGTTTCCATTCGCTATCGATTTCAAAGGAGAATTCTCCAATAGGTGAGATGATTTTTTGTTGTTCCAAGTCAACCGTCACTTGGTCAGTTGGTTGGAGCTGGGCGAGTTTTTCTCTAACTTCCCTAGGTTGAATAATAGGCAACATACCATTATTGAGTTCATTATTGTAATGAATATCTCCAAAAGATCCTGCAATCACGACCTTAAAACCGTAGTCTGCTAGTGCCCATGCTGCGTGCTCTCTAGAAGATCCAGCCCCAAAGTTATCCCCTGAGATGAGGATAGTCGCCTTGCGATATTCAGGTCGGTTAAAGACAAAGTCTGGGTCCTCAGTATACCGATCATCCAGATAACGCCAAGCATACATGAGGTACTTACCAAATCCTTTCTTATCAATTAACTTGAGAAACTGCTTGGGTAGGATTTGGTCGGTATCAATATTATCATTCATAAGAGGAACCGTTGTTCCTGTATAAACTGTAAATTTTTCCATATCCTCTCCTTACTGGGCTTCAGGCATTTTCCGAACATCTACGAAACGTCCCTCGATAGCTGCCGCAGCTGCCATTGCTGGACTACAAAGATGGGTCTTCGCTCCAAATCCCTGTCTATCTTCAAAGTTACGATTGCTAGTTGAGGCGCAGTGAACACCATCTGGTACCTTGTCAGGATTCATTCCTAGGCACATGGAGCAACCTGGGTCTCTCCACTCAAAGCCTGCATCTTGGAAAACCTTATCCAAGCCCAACTTTTCAGCAGCTCGCTTGACTGGTCGAGAACCAGGTACCACGATTGCTGTCAGGTTGGGAGCAATTTTCTTCCCTTCGACAAATCGCGCTGCCAGTTGCAAATCGCTAAGTCGAGCATTGGTACAAGAACCAATAAAGACATAGCCTAGTTGGATATCTGCTGGTTTCTGACCTGGTTGTAAATCCATGTAATGATAAGCACGTTCATCATTCATATCCTTTATTTCTGGGAAGCTACTATCAAAGTCAACACCCATAGCTGGATTGGTGCCCCAGGTCACCATAGGAGCCAATTCTGAAACATCCATACGGATAACCTTGTCATAGACGGCATCGTTATCACTAACCAGCCTTTTCCAGTCAGCAACTGCTGCGTCAAAATCCTTTGGAACACACTCGCGCCCCTTAAGATAGTCATAGGTGGTTTGGTCTGGATTCATAATTCCCATCTTGGATCCAAACTCGATAGACATATTGCAGATGGTCATTCGCTCTTCCATGCTCAAAGCATCAATAGCCTGACCTCGATACTCCACCACGTAGCCAACACCACAAGCAACACCGTACTTAGCAATCAAGGCTAAAATGAAATCCTTGGAATAGACTCCTTTTTGAGGAACTCCTGTGAATTCCACCAACATTTTCTTGGGTTTGACCTGCCAAATGGTTTGAGTTGCAAAGACATGTTCAACCTCACTAGTTCCAATTCCAAATGCAATCGCTCCAAAGGCTCCATGGGTTGCTGTATGGCTATCACCACAGACGATGAATTTTCCTGGTTGTGTTCGTCCTGTTTCTGGACCAACCATGTGAACGATGCCCTGTTTTTCAGAACCATGGGCCGCATGTTCAATCCCGAATTCCTCAACATTTTCTGCCAACTTATCAATTTGAGCCTTGGATATCACATCTCGAATATCGTAGATATTAACTGTCGGTACATTGTGGTCAAAGGTCCCAAATGTCAAGTCTGGTCGTCTCAATCTGCGTCCTGCGTCTCGCAATCCTTGAAAAGCCTGAGGACTGGTCACCTCGTGAATATAGTGTTGATCCACATACATAAGCTGAGGTTGTCCCTCTTCTCCTGTGATCACATGGAGGTCCCATAATTTATCAATAATTGATTTTCCTGCCATTCATTACCTCCATACAAAATATAAAGCTACTAACGTGGTCACCATTCCTAGAAACCAAACTGTTTTAAAATACCATTTTCTAGTCTTGTGATGAAAAGTGAGTCCTGCCAACCAGGCCCCAAAACCACCACAAAAAAATGCAAATGATAATAAATATTTTTCTGGGATTCGCCAATCACCTCTTTTGGCTTTAGATTTATCAATGCCATATATCAAGAAAATGATGAGATTCCAAATCAGGAGGGCAAAAGTAATTCCTTCGTTTAGTTTCATAGTCTTGCGATAATGGCTTCTGTCATTTCCTTAGTCGAAGCCTGTCCTCCTATATCTCTTGTTAAAATTCCAGCAGCTAAAGTTTCTTCTACAACATGTTCGATACGCTGCGCATCCTCATAACGTCCAAAGCTATCTCGCAACATCATAGCGACTGATAAAATCATGGAAATAGGATTGGCAATGCCTTGTCCAGCAATATCAGGTGCTGAACCGTGAATCGGTTCATAAAGACTCGGACCATCTTCAGAGTGGCTGGCTGATGGCATAACCCCGAGTGTACCAGATAGAACGCTTGATTCATCAGATAAGATATCTCCGAAAAGATTCTCTGTCACGATAACATCAAACTTAGCTGGATTTGTAATCATGAGCATGGCAGCTGAGTCGACCAACTGGTGTTCCAAAGTTACATCTGGAAAATCTTTTGCGACTTCATCAGCAACTCTCCGCCATAGTTTTGATGTTGCCAAAACATTTTGCTTATCGATACTGGTAACAACTTTTCTCCGACTTCTTGCAATTTCAAATGCCTTACGAATAATTCGTTCTACTTCCTCATAACTATAATCGTTGATATCACGCGCTTTTTTTTCTTCAAGAATATGATCACCAAAGTAAATTCCTCCTGTCAACTCACGTACTACTACAAAGTCAACACCAGTTATTCGTTCTGGCTTCAGAGGTGACAAATGCTTGAGACTCTCAAAGATTTTAACCGGACGAATATTGGCATAGAGATTAAGTTCCTTTCGAAGGGCCAGAAGCCCTTGTTCGGGTCGAACTGGAGCATCATCATACTGAGGACTACCGATTGCAGCGAGTAGAATAGCATCCGCTTCTCTAGAAGCCTTGAGCGTTTCGTCTGGCAAGGGATGTCCTGCAGCATCAATACCAGCCCCTCCAAAAGGTCGTCTGTCTATCTCGTAGTCAAAGCCTGTTTTTTCAGATATAGATGCTAGAACTTCTAAACCAGCTTCCATGATTTCTGGGCCGATACCATCACCTGCTAGGGCCACTATTTTCTTTGTCATAGCTTTCTCCTTTATACGGTAGGCATGTCGCGATAGGAAACTGTTGTTCCCATCTCACCAGTATTCTCTTTTTGAACAAAGGTATTGGCATTAATGTAGGCAATAGCCGAAGCCTTCAACACATCGAAATCAAGTCCAGCTGCGTTAAAGATAGTCTCTGTATCTCTGTTTTCAACAGTTACCAATACACGTGCCTGGGCATCAATCCCATCAGTTACCGCATCAATCGTATAGGATACCAAGCGAACAGATTGATTAAAGAATTTATCAATAGCGTTGAAAATAGCTTCAACAGAACCTTGACCTGTCGCATTAAATTCAACTTTCTCACCATCAAAATTAGCTAATCTAACTGTCGCTTCAATATCATTTTCAGAATGGGTTTGAAGTTGCAAGTCATCAAAGTGGAAGCCTTCTGGATTTTCAACCATGGTACCAGCTACCAGAGCTCGAATATCAGCATCTGTGATTTCTTGCTTTTTATCTGCCAAGGCCTTGAACTTAGCAAAGAGTGGCTTGATATCTTCGTCTGTAAAGTCTAGGGCTAGCTCTCTCAGTTTTTCAACAAAGGCATGGCGACCAGACAATTTACCAAGCGGAAGACTATTGCTCTTGGCACCAACCAATTCAGGTGTAATGATTTCATAAGTGAGAGGATTTTTAAGAACACCGTCTTGGTGAATACCTGATTCGTGAGAGAAGGCATTTCCTCCAACAACCGCCTTGTTTTTTGGAACTGGAATTCCTGAGAAGCGAGAGACCATTTCGGACGTATTAATTGTTTCATTTAGGACGATACTTGTCTCTGCTTGGTAATAATCTTGGCGAATATTGAGGGCCACCGCTATTTCTTCTAAAGCAGCATTCCCAGCTCGTTCTCCAATACCGTTAATGGTTCCTTCAACACGCCCCGCACCATTCTTAACAGCAGCAAGGCTATTTGCAACTGCCATTCCAAGGTCATCGTGACAGTGAGGTGAATAGATAATCTGACGGTCGGTTTTAACATTATCAATCAGATACTTGAAGATATTCCCATATTCCTCTGGTGTGGTAAAACCAACCGTGTCAGGAATATTGATATAGGTTGCACCTGCGTCTACCGCTGTTTGAACGACTTGTAAGAGGAAATCCAGCTCAGTTCTAGTCGCATCTTCAGGAGAGAATTCTACCACTTCAAATTTACTACATGCATAGGAAACATGCTCTTTAATAGCTTCCAATATTTCCTCTTTGCTTTTATTCAACTTAAATTCACGATGAATAGGACTAGTAGCGATAAAAACATGGATTTGTGGATACTTAGCTTCCTTCAGTGCTTCATAACAAGCGTCAATGTCTGATTTAACAGAGCGAGCTAAACCAGTCACCGCTGTTTTCTTCAAGACTTTTGCGATTTCCTGAACTGCAGTAAATGAGTCTGGACTAGCTGCTGGAAAACCAGCTTCAATTGCCGAAATTCCCCATTTTTCCAGTTGTCTTGCAATGGCAATCTTTTCCTTGATCGAAAAATTAACACCTGGTGTCTGCTCACCATCTCGAAGGCTAGTATCTAGAAATTCAACTGTTCTCATAAGATTTCCCCTTTTCTAAATTCGGTTTTAAAAAAACATCTCGCTCGGAGTTCCAAGCGAGATGTTGATTTACTCCCGCTTGGTAAGCCAAACAGGACTAATGCTTTTGCACTAGTCCGAGTACCTCAACAACAAAGCAAATTGATTAAACTTAGCTGTTTTCATGTTTGACTTTCTCCTTCGTTTGATATCTTGTTTAGTATTTTAGCATAGGAAAAAACACATGTCAAGAAAAAATCCAATATTTTCTGAAAATTTCTTCAGTAAAGAATATTTTGCTAATTGAAAGTATTTGAAAAATCAAGTAAATCTAATTACTTTTTCAAGGTCAAGTTCCAACTTTTTTCGATCAATTCTAGCAGCTCTTCATCTGATAAACTGTCATCAAGTGGCACACTTATCCAATAGCGCTTGTTCATATGAAAGGCTGGATAAATCCCTTTTTTTACCAACAAATCAGATACTTGATCATGTTTGAGATTGACTGCTTCCACTAGTCCTTCTCTGCCCTTTTCAAGCTTATCCCAAGAGATTTTCATCAAAACAGCATACCACTTTTGATTGCCCTCATGGCGCAAAACAGCTGTATCAGGGGATTTCTCCCATAGATATTCCAATTGATTTCCATACTTTTCTTGAACGAGTGCCATGATTCTCTTGGTCTGAGGACAGAGAAATCCCTGCACGTCAAAACAGGCCTTTCGAATGTCATAAAGAACTTCTAAACAAGCCTCTCGAACAGTTCCAACAAACGTACCTCTCATACTGGTCATATGAACTTGAGGATAAAGATCGCCAGTTTCTTGGTCATAAACTTGAAAACTTAAGTCTCCATCCTCAACTGTAACCATCATGAGAAAATCTCCGTGCAAGATAGTCGAACTATGGTTCCATACGCCTTGATTTTCTACAAATCCATACTCTTTAGCCTTTTTACTATTAAACTGATAAGCTTTAAAAATTTCAAACATAAGCGAAAACTACTACCAAAAGCTAGCAGTTCCTTTCTATTTATTAAAAGACGACCTTAGTTCCATGTAATTGTGTCACACCCAGTTGGTCAATAAAGGTTTGACGGTTATCCATGTCAATCCCTCCACCAGGTAAAATTTCAATTTTTCCTGCAGCGTGTTCTAGAATTCTATGATAATGAGCAAATCGTTTCTCTAACGAATCTCCAGATACACCAGCTCTCGTCAAGATACGTGTCACTCCAGCTTGACTAAGCCAATCAATAGCTTCAAGTTGATCTTGGTCACTTAAGTCATCAAAAGCCATATGGAAGACAATCTCCATATCTTTAGATGCAGCGATCAACTTTTCAAGGTTGGCCATATCCAATTTCTTATCTGCTGTTAAAGCACCGAAGACGACCCCTTGGCTACCTGCCTGAGCAGTTAGACGAATATCCTCGAGCATAATAGAAATCTCGAGGTCATTGTAAACAAAGTCGCCACCACGTGGACGAATCATAGTCATAATAGTCGTATCGTAGTTAGTTGCCAGCTCAACAGCTGCCTTAGTTACTCCATAACTTGGTGTCGTTCCACCAACAGCTAAATTATCACAGAGCTCAATACGGCGAGCTCCAGCCTGCATAGCCTTTTCAAGCAAGGTTACATTTTCAGCACAAAATTCGTAAATCATTTGATACTCCTTGACGATTTATTTGATATTATTATATCATATTGTTTTAAGTAACCCCTACTTTTTATCAAGGAAAATCATTACTTTTTTAGCTATTCTTTATCTGGAATCACCTTAAAGAGATAATAGGTTATAAATATTGTTAAACATCCTAAAGCAATTTTTACTGGCAAAAGCGGAGCGAAATAAATGGAAATTCCCATTAAGATATAAATCGATACAATAATTTTTTTCTTACGTTCACGCGCAATAGACTTGGTCTCACGAAAGTCCGCCACGTAAGTCTGATAAAGTTTGGTATGATAAAGCCAATCTTCAAAACGCTTGGAACTTCTGGAAAAACAAGCAATAGACAACAAAAGAAAAGGAGTCGTGGGCAACAAGGGCAAGACAACTCCAACAATAGCCAGAGCTAATGACAGAAATCCAATAATCAGATAGATAATACGCATAACTTCTCCTAGTTAATACTCTTCGAAAATCTCTTCAAACCACGTCAGCGTCGCCTTACCGTATATATGTTACTGACTTCGTCAGTTCTATCTACAACCTCAAAGCAGTGCTTTGAGCAGCCTGCGGCTAGCTTCCTAGTTTGCTCTTTGATTTTCATTGAGTATAAAATAATCTTCTTCTAGTTTCGCATACAATGATGAATTTTGTCAAGCACTAATCAAAAGAGCCTGAAATTTACTTTCAGGACTCATTTTTTTATTTGATTTTTTCTTCTTCGTAATCACCATTGCTACAAACGATCTGCTTACCGCCACCACGGACTTTTTTCTCCATGAGGAAGTTGCCACATTTTGGACAATCTCGTCCAACAGGCTTGTCCCAAGAAGTGAACTCACACTCTGGATAGCGATTGCAACCATAAAAGATACGATTACGCTTAGTTTTTCGTTCAATAATCTTACCTTGATGACAGCTTGGACACTCAACACCAATCTCTTTCACGATAGCTTGTGTATGACGGCAATCTGGGAAATTGCTACAAGCATAGAACTTACCAAAACGACCAAGTTTAATGACCATCGGACTGCCACACTCTTCACAATCAAATCCTGCTGGCTCATCCTTGATTTGGATTTTTTCCATTTCCTCTTCGGCTTTGGCAACCTCTTTAGAGAAGGGTTTGTAAAATTCATCAATGACTCGTTGCCACTGCTCTTTTCCAACTTCGACATCATCCAGTTTACCTTCCATTTCAGCTGTAAAGGTTACATTGACGATATCTGGGAAGTATTCAACAATCAGTTTATTGACAATTTCTCCCAATTCTGTCGGTTCAAAACGCTTGGCTGCCAAACGCACATAATAACGCTTTTGAATGGTTTCAATAGTGGGTGCATAAGTTGATGGACGTCCAACACCATTTTCTTCCAAGGTCTTAATCAGTGTTGCTTCCGAATATCGAGCTGGTGGTTGAGTGAAGTGCTGCTCAGGTTTACTATTGACCTGCTTGACGACATCACCAACTGCCATATCCGGCAACATCTTATTCTTATCTGAATCATTGTAAATAGCCAAGTAACCATCAAATTTAACCTGACTACCATTCGCTGCAAATTGAACTCCATTTTGAGAGAGCTTCACAGCCATGGTATCAAAGATAGCACCCGTCATCTGACTCGCTACAAAGCGATTCCAGATAAGGGTATAAAGCTTAAGTTGGTCTTTATCCAAATACTTAGCAATTTTTTCTGGCGTGTTAAAGACACTTGATGGGCGGATAGCCTCATGGGCATCCTGTGCACCAGTCGCATTCTTTACCTTGCTGCCATGCTTAGAATACTTACTGCCAAAACGTTCGTTAATGTAGTTTGCAGCTTCATTTTGAGCAACTGGACTGATACGAGTCGAGTCTGTACGCATATAGGTGATCAAACCTTGGACGCCCGTACCAATATTAATCCCTTCATAGAGTTGCTGGGCAACCATCATGGTCTTTCGAGTACGGAAATTAATTTTATTAGCTGCATCCATCTGCATAGTTGAGGTAGTATAAGGGAGTGGAGCGTTTCGTTTGCGTTCTTTTTTATCCACCTGATCCACTCTAAAGTCTTTGCTGGTCAGGTGAGACAAGACTTCTTTGACCTCTTCATTGGTAGCCAATTTCATCTTCTTGCCATTCATTCCATAGAAGGATGCTTGGAATTGCTTAGTGCCCTTTTTGAAGACTCCATCAATAGTCCAATATTCTTCTGGTTGAAAAGCATTGATCTCATTTTCACGGTCAATGATTAACTTGAGCGCAACAGACTGAACACGGCCAGCTGACAAGCCCTTCTTGACCTTTTTCCATAAAATTGGTGAAATAGAATAACCTACCAAGCGGTCCAAGACACGACGGGCTTGTTGGGCATCCACCAAATCCATATCAATCTTACGAGGTTCTTTAAAGGCATTTTTTACCGCATCCTTGGTAATCTCGTTGAAAACAACACGGTTAGCATCATTTTCATCTAGATTAAGAATATGAGCTAAATGCCAAGAAATTGCTTCTCCTTCGCGGTCCGGGTCACTTGCGAGAAAGACTTTATTGGCTTTTTTCGCTTCTTTTTTCAAGTCATTGATCAGAGGACCTTTCCCACGAATATTGATATATTGGGGTTCATAATTATTTTCTACATCGACTGACATACTGGATTTTTTCAAATCACGAATATGACCAACACTGGCTAAAACCTTATAATTTCTACCCAGGTATTTTTCAATCGTTTTAGCCTTTGCAGGCGACTCCACGATTACTAGATTTTTTTTAACTGTTGATTTTTTTTTCTTTGTTGCCGTAGCCACAGTATCACACCTTTTCAAAGTAATAAACTTTATAAAGTGTAAACCATTTTTAAAAACCTGTCAAGACTTAACTCCTATATATAGAAGAAAAGTTTAAACAATAAAGCCTTACTAGTTCTTAAAATTCAAATTCTGCTAGCACATCCTGACCACTTGAAACAAGTTTTGCACCTTCTTGAACCAAGTGATGACAACCATCTGAACGACCATCTAAAATGCTACCTGGAATAGCAAAGACATCTCTTCCTTCTTCCATAGCTCGCTCACAGGTAATCAAACTACCCGATCTCATCTTTGCCTCAGCAACGATAACACCCATACATAGGCCAGCAATAATTCGATTTCTTGCTGGAAAGTGATATTTCAAGGGTTCTTCACCCGATCCATATTCACTCAGTAGCAAATGATATTCACCGATGTAGTCCTGCAGTCGTTTATTAGAACGTGGATAGTAAACATCCAAGCCAGTCCCAATGACTGCAATGGTTTTTCCACCACCTTGAAGAATTGACATATGCGCTGCAGTATCAATCCCTCTAGCAAGCCCACTCACAATCACCAGCTCATTCTCCAGTTCTTCAATAACCTTACGGACCGATTTTGTTCCTGTTTGACTACAAGAGCGACTGCCTACAACCGCAATCTTAGGCAATTTTAAGAGATTTAAATCGCCCTTATAAAATAACAATACTGGAGCATCATAGATTTCACTGAGAGCAAAGGGATAGACATCGTCTAGGATGGAAAAAGAGGGAAATTTTTCAAAGTCACTTCTTAATCTCTCCATACTTTCGAAGGTGAGTTTATGATAACGTTCCATAAAAACCACTGGGTTTCGACACTCTGATGCTTCTGCTATCGTTTCTAGGGTTAATTCTTGATCATAGATTTCTCCATATTGAAGTACCTTTAAAACCTGTTGATTACTCAGACCTGCTTGTTTCAACTTATAAATCTCAAAATTATCAATCTTAATTTTCATGATAGACTCCTTGTTTTTCTCTCTATCTATTTATTCGTAGAAAAAGAAAAAAACTTCCCAACAATTTTACTTGTTTAGGAAGTTTTTTTATATTAGTTATCTTAGTAATCAGGACGAAGGACTCCAGTGACAGTTGCCTTAGTTGCTTCGTAATCCCCATCAATAACAACCTTGATAATGCGTTTAGCATCCTCTTCAGGCGCAGGAACCAAAGGTAGACGAGTTGGCCCAGCTTCGAATCCCATATAGTTGAGTACCGCCTTAACAGGTGCTGGACTTGGGTAAGAGAAGAGAGCATTGACTTTAGGAATAAATTTACGTTGAATAGCTGCCGCTTTCTTCATATCACTTTCTTCGATTGCAGTAAACATTTCATGCATCTCATCTCCATTTGTATGGGAAGCAACAGAGATAACTCCGTCTGCACCAAGGTTCATAGCATGGAAGGCATCTCCATCTTCACCAGTATAAACCAAAAATTCTTCTGGTTTATGCTCAATCAAGTAAGCCATATTGGCAAGACTGGTACATTCCTTAACACCAATGATATTTGGATGTTCCGCCAAACGAAGTAAGGTATCTGGAGTCATTTCTACAACTACACGACCTGGAATGTTATAGATGATAATGGGTAAATCAGAAGCATCTGCAATAGCTTTAAAGTGTTGATACATACCTTCTTGGGATGGTTTGTTATAGTAAGGAACAATCGCAAGACCAGCCGCAAAACCGCCAAACTCTGCTACCTCTTTGACGAACTCAATAGAGTCACGT
>NZ_AJML01000043.1:0-5468 GCF_000259525.1 Streptococcus sp. SK140
TGTCAGAATTATGAGAAAATAGGTGCAGTCAGAAAATGGAGGGAATGCAATGAGAGAAGACATCAAGATTAATGACCGTGCTTTAGCATTAGGAAATCAAATCATTGACAAGCTAGAAAAAGTTTACGATACAGATGTGGAATTAGATGTCTATAATCTTGGCTTGATTTACGAGATTCATTTGGACGAGGCTGGTCTTTGTACAATTGTCATGACCTTCACCGATACAGCCTGTGACTGTGCAGAAAGTTTACCTATTGAAATTGTGGCAGGTCTGAAACAGATTGAAGGAATTGAGGATGTTAGGGTTAAAGTTACCTGGTCACCTGCCTGGAAGATTACACGCATCAGTCGCTATGGACGTATAGCACTTGGACTACCACCGCGCTAAAAAACAAGAGAGAGTGGGACAGGAATCGGTAATTCGATAGAATTCGATTTCGTAGTCCCACCTCCGCACAGTTGAGTAGGGCTGTAAAAGCTGATGAAATCAGCGTAGTAGAGCCCACTCAACCACTGCGTCTTGCTCGACAATCCAAAGACAATTGAGAGGCTAGGACTTTTGTCCCAGGCTCCTTTTTGTTATTAGATTCCTCTAACTGCAAAATAGTGTCCACTTGGATTTGCAAAGTTAAAGTTAGGGAAAGGCTGAGTATTGATCGAACTAGTGGTATCAGTCACTGCAGCTAGGCGTTGATGAAGACCGTGAAGGTCTGCTGACTCAAAGAGTAGGCTGGGTTTCATATCGACTACCTCCGGTGATACTTGACGAATAAAATCCTTAGCATAGATAGTGAAAGTCAGCGTACTGTCAGCGTGAGGTTTCATCTCAAAAGTTTCAAATTCCATTATTTCTGGTTGATTAAAAACTTCAAATCCAATGGCAAACCAAAAGTCTCTCTCCACTGCTACATCATCTACGTAGAGCATAATTCCTGTATTTTGTGAAAACATCATTTCTCCTTTGTAATCATAGTTAGAGCAAAGATTTTATAACATTCTATGAGAAAATACAAATAACTAGAAAAAGCAGTCATTTAGCGACTGCTTATTTTCTAGTTATTTTTTACCAGATTGTTCCATATTCCAGAAATCTGTAACGGCACCACGTGATGCAGAAGATACGGTATGGGCATACTTACCAAGAACACCACGGCTATAGAGTGGTGGCAAGGTTGTTTCTGCCTTGCGTTTTTCAAGTTCTTCATCGGAAACGTCCATGGAAATTTCTTTCGTATCTTGGTCGACAGTGACGATATCGCCTGTACGAAGGTAGGCAATTGATCCGCCATCCTGAGCTTCAGGAGCGATATGTCCAACAACCAATCCATAAGTACCACCAGAGAAGCGTCCGTCTGTCAAGAGGGCAACCTTGTCTCCTTGGCCTTTACCAACGATCATTGATGAAAGTGATAGCATCTCAGGCATACCAGGACCACCCTTAGGTCCAACGAAACGAACAACGACAACATCGCCATCAACGATTTCATCTGACAAGACAGCTTGGATAGCGTCTTCTTCTGAGTCAAAGACCTTGGCTGGACCAACGTGACGACGAACCTTAACACCTGACACCTTGGCAACTGCACCGTCAGGAGCAAGATTACCGTTCAAGATGATAAGCGGACCGTCCGCACGTTTAGGATTTTCAAGTGGCATGATGACTTTTTGACCTGGAGTAAGATCTGCAAAGTCAGCCAAGTTTTCAGCGACAGTCTTACCAGTACATGTGATGCGGTCTCCGTGAAGGAATCCATTTGCCAGCAAGTACTTCATAACTGCAGGTACACCACCAACCTCGTAAAGATCTTGGAAGACATATTGACCAGAAGGTTTCAAGTCAGCCAAGTGAGGCACACGTTCTTGGATAGTATTGAAGTCCTCAAGTGACAAGTCAACATTAGCTGCGTGGGCAATGGCGAGCAAGTGAAGAGTAGCATTTGTAGAACCACCTAGAGCCATAGTCACAGTAATGGCATCTTCAAAGGCTTCACGAGTCAAGATATCAGACGGTTTGAGACCGAGCTCCAGCATCTTAACAACAGCACGTCCAGCTGCTTCAATGTCTTCTTTCTTATCAGCAGATTCTGCTGGGTGAGAAGAAGAACCTGGCAAGCTCATCCCCAAAACTTCGATAGCAGTCGCCATAGTATTGGCAGTATACATACCACCACAACCACCAGGCCCAGGGCAGGCATTACATTCGAGACGTTTCACGTCCTCAGCTGTCATATCACCGTGGTTCCATTTACCGATTCCTTCAAATACAGAAACCAAGTCGATGTCTTTGCCATCCAGTTTTCCAGGGGCGATAGTACCACCGTAAGCGAAAATAGCTGGGATATCCATATTGGCAATGGCAATCATAGAACCAGGCATGTTCTTATCACAGCCCCCGATAGCTACAAAGGCATCTACGTTATGACCACCCATAGCAGCTTCGATAGAGTCCGCGATGATATCACGAGATGTCAAAGAGAAGCGCATACCAGGCGTTCCCATGGCAATCCCGTCTGCTACCGTAATGGTTCCAAATTGAACCGGCCAAGCACCAGCAGATTTGACACCTTCTTTTGCAAGCTTACCGAAGTCATGCAAGTGGATATTACATGGTGTATTTTCTGCCCAAGTCGAAATGACTCCCACAATTGGTGTTTCAAAGTCCTTATCTGTCATACCAGTCGCACGAAGCATGGCACGGTTTGGTGATTTAACCATACTGTCATAAATGCTACTGCGGTGACGTTTATCTAATTCTGTCATTAAGTTCCCTCCCATTTCAGTTTTTACCATTATAGCACATTTTAAAAACAATGAACAGAAGAAAATTCTTGAATTTTCAGACAATTCAAACCATTGAAATCTTCTTAAAAAAGATTGCATATTTTTGTTGACATTTAAAATTAAAGTGATATCATTTAGATATCAAATACAGGAGGTCATTCTGATGACTGAAAAACTAATCAATTCAAAACCAAATGGTGTAGTAGCATTGGTACTCATTGAGTTGGCACTCGTACTTGGTTTCCTTATATTTATAATGGGTGCTGGTTCGGAAAACATTTTTGGAATTATTATCGGGCTTTTATTAATCTTAATTTCAGCACTAGCTCATGCTGGTTTAAAAGTTGTCAAACCTCAGGAAGCACTGGTTTTGACCCTCTTTGGTAACTATACTGGGACCATCAAAGAACCTGGTTTTTACTTTGTCAATCCCTTCAGCATAGCGGTCAATCCTGCAATCCACACTCGACTTGGTCAAAGTGGTGATGTTAGCACGAAATCTCCTTTTTCAGGGATGAAATCATCAAATGGTAATGACGTAAATCTTGAAATTGGCAAGAAACAGATTTCACTCAAGGTTATGACTTTGAGCAATTCCCGTCAAAAGATTAACGATTGCTTAGGGAATCCCGTAGAAATCGGTATCGCGGTAACTTGGAGAGTTGTCGATACAGCCAAAGCAGTCTTCAACGTTGATAACTATAAAGAATATCTGTCATTGCAGTGTGATAGCGCCCTTCGTAATATTGTCCGCATCTATCCTTACGATGTGTCTCCGAATGTGGATACTACAGGTGATGGGCAAGCAGATGAAGGCAGCCTCCGAGGCTCTAGCGAGATTGTAGCTAGTCGCATTCGTGAGGAAATTCAAAATCGTGTAGAGGACGCTGGTTTGGAAATCCTTGAAGCACGTATTACTTACCTAGCTTACGCTCCAGAAATTGCTGCCGTCATGCTTCAACGTCAACAAGCATCAGCCATTATTGATGCACGTAAGATGATTGTTGATGGCGCTGTAGGAATGGTTGAAATGGCACTAGAACGTCTCAATGAAGGAGAATTAGTAGAACTTGACGAAGAACGAAAAGCTGCTATGGTTTCAAATCTCCTAGTCGTTCTCTGTGGCAATCATGATGCACAACCAATTGTCAATACAGGAAGCCTTTATTAGAAATGGCAGAAGCTAAAAAAAAGCAAATCCCCCTTCGACTCTCGAATAAGCTATACGCTGCACTCGCATCATGGGCAGAAGATGACTTTCGATCAGTTAACGGGCAAATTGAATATCTCCTTACAGAATGTGTCAAGCAACGGAAGAAAGACGGGAAATACGTCTCAGAAACCATTGATGAACCCTTCGAAATTGATATTTAATCTATTTTCCTATCCAGAATAGTGGATAGAAAAATTTTTTAATCTTTTTTTGTCAAGTAACTTTACTTTACAAAAAAGTTTTGATATACTATTAAAGTTGATGAAAATCAAACCTAACTGAATTTATATCTTAAAAGGAGAAATCAAAATGGCAGTACCTGCACGTCGCACTTCAAAAGCGAAGAAAAACAAACGTCGTACACACTACAAAGTAACAGCTCCATCTGTAAACTTTGACGAAACTACTGGAGATTACTCACGTTCACACCGTGTATCACTTAAAGGATACTACAAAGGACGTAAGATCGCTAAAGCTGCATCAGCTGAATAATAGAAGGGAGATACCATGCGCGTAAATATTACACTTGAACACAAAGAATCTGGTGAACGCTTGTACCTTACTTCTAAAAACAAACGTAACACTCCAGACCGTCTTCAATTGAAGAAATACTCACCAAAACTTCGCAAACACGTTGTGTTTACAGAAGTGAAGTAAGCATTCAATACGAATCAATACATAAGAAAAACGCTGATTTCAAGCGTTTTTTCTTTTTTCAATTTCAATACATTTCACTATATTTCAGTCCAATCTCTACCTTTTTTAGATAAATATATCATTTAGATATTGAAATTAAGCCCTGCTATCATTTCGATGGCAGGGCTTTTTAATGTTTGGTACACTACCTTCTTATCTATATTTTGATGGAGCTGAAGTTGACATCTACAAAGTTTAATGTTAAAATACATTCAAAAATATATTTGAATGAGGTGTTTTATGATTCAAAATGTTGTTACTTCAATAATCCTGTATTCTGGGACAGCCGTAGACTTACTTATTATCCTAATGTTATTTTTTGCCAAAAGAAAAAGCAGAAAAGACATCATTAACATCTATTTAGGACAATTTCTAGGCTCTGTTAGTCTAATATTGCTAAGTTTACTTTTTGCATTTGTCTTAAATTATATTCCTAGTAAAGAGATTTTAGGTTTGCTCGGTTTGATTCCAATTTTCCTAGGACTCAAAGTTTTGCTTTTAGGAGATTCTGATGGAGAAGCTATTGCAAAAGATGGTTTGCGCAAAGATGATAAAAACCTGATTTTTCTAGTCGCTATGATTACTTTTGCAAGTTGTGGTGCTGACAATATTGGTGTTTTTGTCCCATATTTTATTACCTTAAATTTAGCGAATTTGATAGTGGCTTTACTTACTTTTCTAGTCATGATTTATCTCTTGGTTTTTTCTGCCCAAAAATTGGCACAAGTCCCTTCTGTTGGAGAAACTTTGGAAAAATATAGCAGATGGTTTATTG
>NZ_AJML01000044.1:0-2593 GCF_000259525.1 Streptococcus sp. SK140
TAATACCAACTGTTCCTAACCTAATTCCTGAAGTAGTCATTGGACCATATATATCATTCGGAATTTGATTACGATTAACCAATATTCTATGCTCGAAAAGTAACTCTTCTGCTTCTTTACCATTAAAGTTTAGATTTGATAAGTTGATTAAAACAACATGAGTTTTTGACTGTTTATAGATGACATCGATTCCATAGCTAGTTAAGCAATCTATTAACAGTTGAGTATTTTTAAGGACTTCTTTAGCATAACTTTGAATATCTATTGACAATAATTTAATTAAACATATACATTTAGCAAATAATGCAGATTGTGTCGGACCCCCTTGAGTTCTAGGAAAAATAGAATAACTTATTTCTCTTTCAAAAGAGCTACGATAAACTAGCACACCTCCTTGAGGTCCACGTAAACACTTATCCATTGTAAAAGTAGCAAAATCTACAAAAGGGAAAATTGCCTGATGAATATCTGCCATAATATACAAGACACTATGGCAGATATCTGCCAATATGAGAGTGTCAGGACTAGTTTCTTTAACCGTCTTATAAATTTTTTTATAATTAAACTCATTTCCATACGATGAAGCACCGACAACAAGTAATTTGGGTTTATATAGCTCTAATAATTCCCTTAGCTCAATAAAATCTACTTTTAAATTATTATCTAAATGATAATATATAACCTTACCTCTACCTGTGTAAGTGTGTGAAATATGTCCCCCGTCTTTTGGTGATAATGATAGAATAAAATCATCTCTTTCTAAAACTCCATTATAAACAATTTGATTAGCCTGAGTTCCAGAATTTGGTTGTAAACTAACTCGATAATCATTGGACCTTATATTAAAGAGTTTGCAACACAATTCCTCAGCGTATAATTCAATATCATCTAATGAAGTACAATGAGGAAAATAACGTTTTTCAACAACGCCTTCAGTTGGAAGTGTAGAAAGTGGAAAGCTTTGTATTTTTAATACTTCGTTGAATGGATAGCTAATACAAGCAGCAAGATTTATGATACTATTTTGATCTTGATTATATGATTCAAGAATTTTATTCAATCTCTGATAAATTTTTCCTTCAAACTTATTAGTTATATACACTTATTTCTCCTATCGATAACTATTTATTATCACTATACAAAGCACCCAAATAGGTTTATAATAGCATGATTATTGATGAAGGAGATTTTCATGGATTATAAACTTATTTCTACTTACTTAGATTATTGCAAAACTCATAAACGTTTGAGTTCACATACGATTCGAGCTTATAAAAATGATCTTATGCAATTTTATAACTCAAACTATGATAATGTCGAATCCTATATCGAACACTTGACACAATCTAACATAAAAACGAATACACTAAGAAGAAAAATTGCTTGTATGAAGGTGTTTTATAATTATCTAAAATACCAGAACATAATTGAAGAGAATCCCTTCAATCAATTGCGCTTTCAATTTAGAACTGAAAAAATATTGCCTAAAACGATTCCGTATAATATTTTGAAAAATATTTTTTTATATTTAGAGCAGAGAGTAATTATTTCTAAAACTGACTTTCAAAAACAAAAAGCTGAAAGAAATCTATTAATCATTTCTCTTTTACTTTCGACGGGTATCAGAATTTCTGAACTTTGTCACATTCATCTCAAAGATATTAATCTTTCCAATAAGACACTTCATATTATAGGGAAGGGGAAGAAAGAACGTATCATATTTTTAGGAGACCAAACAACATTTAATTTATTAGAAATATATATAAATAAAATAGGGAAGGAATCCAATGGTTTTCTATTTCCAGGGAAACATTCGCCAAAACCATTGTCAGAGCAAAGTGTACGTTTAATTTTAAAGAGAATCGTTGAACAAAATAACTTATCTAGAACTATTACACCACATATGTTTAGACATAGCTTTGCAACAATGCTTCTGGATAATGATGTAGATATTCGATACATTCAACAAATTCTTGGACACAGTTCTATATCAGTCACACAAATCTATACTCACGTATCCCATTCAAAACAAAAAGAAATACTTAGTTCTTTTAATCCTATATCAGCGATTCATTCTGAAAGCGAGTAAGAGACATCCTCAAAGTCTACAGTTCACTTCATATAAAATTAATTTTTGTAGTTCAACCTTAATTAATAGATTTTATACTCAACAAAAACAAAAGCATACAAAACTTCACTTTGAACCAGCATTTATACTATATTCCGTATTAAGCACTTCTGTAATTGTTTTTCTAAAATACAATCTTAAAACATCCTCAAATAAAACAAAAAAAGTTTTGTCAAAAACGATTCCTGGATAAAATGAAGTAAATCTTCCCACAATAAAAGGCATATAGTATCAAGTTATTTTCAACATCTGATACTATGCCTTTTTCTTATTTTTAAGACTCTTTACCTAGCATTTCACTTACTAGTAAGGGTCACAATAAGTTTAATCTTTGTAAGCAGATTGTTAGCAATAGAGAAAAAAACTCCAAATTTCTAATCTACTTTATTCTATATTCATTAACTAAAAAAGAAAATCTACCTTCTCAGTAGATTTTCTCTGTTTAAAATTTATTTCCAAGCACCA
>NZ_AJML01000045.1:0-92934 GCF_000259525.1 Streptococcus sp. SK140
GTCCACGACGAGTTGAAACTTTGACCTAGCTTGGCCTGCCTCCCCATTAGCATGCCACCATTTCCCCAACTATAACCACTACCTTGTGTTGTTGTTGTAGAAGTATTATACTTCGTAACGACTTTACCACTCGAGTTTGTTATATAATTTTCTACATCAGATGGAGCACCAAAACCACTACCCAAAGTAAACATGGTTTGTCTAGATGTTCCAGTGTTATACAAAGGATACCCATCAGGTAAATTTGTAGGTTTTTCAACTGTTGAAGTTGTTGCAGGATTATCAAAAGTAATAGTATAGACAAAAGTCATTTTAGACCCATCATTTGTCACAGTCAACTTATAATAGATTGGAATATTATAAGTTGGAACTGTCCCTTTACCTGTGTACACTTTTGTATCGCCTACTGCAATGTCTAAGCTTGCACTTATAGCAGGACTGCCATTAACAGTTGTGTTGCCCGAAAAACCTGCAGTAGTCAAGGCTGACATTAACTCATCAACTGCACTTCCGAGTTGTTCCCGTTGTTGAGCATATTGTTCCAAAGTTGCATTTGATTTCAGTAAGCGATCACTATTAGAAATTTCAAACTGAATTTTTGCAATAGCAGCATCCAAAGAAGCCTTGTGCCCCAAGTTTGTTACTTTTGATGAATAATTTCCTGCAAGATTTGCAAGTATTTCTGCTTCTGATAAGTTTTGATCCAAAAGAACTTTAGCAGGTGATGACGAACCTTGACTAGTTGTTTCTCCTTCTTTCAAATCTTGATTAGAAGTACTTTGAGAAACAAAAGCTGCTATAGAATCACGAGCTAAAGTAGCCTTACTCACTGCCACGGTCAAATCGCTATTTGAATCTGCTAAAGCTTTTTCAATTTCTAATATAGCCGAATTTACCTTAGTGATAGCTGAATCAGCATCTGGCAAATCTACTGTTTTTGCAAGATATTCACCCATTTCAGCTGAAAGTTTAGCAAGTTTCTTACGATCTTCTTCTAACTTCTTAGCAGTTGCTTCTGTAGCAGCAGTTGTGGCTACAAGATCCGTTGCAGACGCTGAGAAGTTGGTAGTTGAATCTGCAACTTTCTCTACTTTAGAAATTTGGTTAGCAAAGGTTACCTTACCCTCTAAAGTTGTCGATACAGTTTCTGATGATTCACCTACTTTATCAGTTAGCGAGCTTGTTTCTTTGCCAGCTTCGGTTACAGTTTCTTTCGTAGCTGTTTGTGATCCTGCTACAGTTGATGAAGCAGAGATACTTGTTGAAGCAGACTCAGATGCGCTTGTACTTGCTGATTTAGAGGCACTTGTACTAGCAGATGCTGAAGCAGAGGTACTTGTACTAGCAGATGCTGAAGCAGAGGTACTTGTACTAGCAGATGCTGAAGCAGAGGTACTTGCAGACTCAGACGCTGATGTGCTTGCTGACTGACTAACACTTGTACTAGCAGATGCTGAAACTGAAGCGCTTACTGATTCTGACGAAGATTCACTCACACTTAATGACTTAGAAGTTAAATCTGAAGTTGGTGTTTCTTGATCACCTTGCTCAACTGTTCCCAAGGTAGTTTGATCTGCATTAGCAAGAACTTCCTTACCTTCAACTACTTTTTCGACAGCAGTCTGTTCATTAGCATGAACATGAGATTGAGTCGCAATCCCTCCACCTATGACAGTCCCTGCAGCAGCTATCCCCTTGAGGATATCAAGCCCAGTTAGGGAAGATGAAGCACGATCTTCAACGACTTCTGTTGTAACTTGAGCTGTATCAATACCCCCACGAAGAACCTTGAACAAACCAAAAAGAGAGGTAGATGCTCGAAGCCAGTGTTTCCCTGACTTAATCAATTTATACCTTGTTACTCGGTCTGTTTCTCTATATCGTCCTTCCTGACGTCTAAAAAACATTTTTTTATCTCCTTATGTTCGGATTTTAGGAAAATAAAACTCTTATCCCGCTTCTTATTATACCAGTTTTCATAAAATAATAAAAGAAAAAAGAAAAGATATTTTATAGGAATTCATTAGATTAATACTAAAAAAAGCATCGAAAATTCGATGCCTTAGTTTTACACTCCAAGTTGAATATCAGGATAATTTATTGAGATAAGACTCCAAAGTTCTTCAAGCTCTTCTTGAACTGTTTTTGTTGATTTCAAAACCATATCTTGTTTTTTCTTGCCATTCTTACGGATATAACAAAATTGATAAATTTCTTTCGAAAACAATGATTTATTAATCTTCGTTTCTACAAGATAAAGATGGTCTACATCTCTTAGATCTAAAGCTTGCGTTCCTTTATAGTAGGTGATGAGGTGGTTTTTATAGAGAATTACTTTTAGATTTTCATCATAAAATTCTGCTAAACCAGCCATATTTTCAACGTTTCCTTGCAATTCTGGATAGGCTTGATAAATTTCTTCCAGAGAAGCAATCGTTTTTTTTCGAATAAGAAAGGCACTTACTACTAAAAACACTCCTGTTCCTCCAAAGAAAATCACCCCAATGATAAATATCCAGCCATCATTGGCATGTTCAGTCGTACTTAAATAAAGATTGCTATTCATATTTTGATAAAGAACTGATGATGGTTCAAGGATAGACTTTAAAAAACCTGATAAATCGACAATACGATTATTTCTTGACTTATTCTTTTTGGTAGCAAGTGGTTGTAGTTGAGTTCCAATTATAGTTGCTGGATGATCGTAAAGCGTTCTAGCCTCTGCTTGCTCCATGATACTCTTAATTGTGGCATCATTCTCGCTAGCTTCAATCACTGCATATTTCCCATCTCCGTCCTTACTATATTGGACAAGATAAAGTACACTTCCGCCTTCAACTTCCCCTACCACTTCTGGATAGATATCATAAACCGGCATTCGTACTTCAACTCCTGAATAACTATCACTGGCAAATTCTTTTGTGGGATTTTTATGCTTACTCCCCAAAAATCCCATCAATCCTGCCAAAGCCAAGAAAATCAGCGCAATGACTAGGGCAGAAATAAATCCTTTATTTCTTTTTTCCTTAAACATAAGCGTCTCCTTTAGTTTGAACATTAAATTATATCAAAATTGTTCAGTTTTTAAAATACATTTTTAGATTGTTAATTTCCTATCTAAAAAGAGTTTGAGAAAATCCCAAACTCTACTATTTCTGATATTATTGTCTAGCTATCTTTTCATCTTCCTCTAGTTGCTTAACCAATTGATTAACGCTATCAAATTTTACCATATCACGGATACGGTCCAACCAGGAAACGATGACAGTTTCGCCATAGATATCCTCAGAAAAATCAAAGATATGAACTTCAAAACGCTCTTCTTCGCCATCAAAGGTTTCATTTTTACCTAGACTCGCCATACCACGATAGACTTTTCTTTGAATTTCAACGTCAACGGCATAAACACCATCAGCTGGCATATATGTCCGATCCAAGTTGACTAGATTAGCTGTCGGGAAGCCAATAGTTCGACCTCGAGCATTTCCGTGAACCACTACACCTCTCGTTGGTAAAGGAAATCCCAGAAGTTTGCCTGCCTCTTTTACATCTCCTTCTAGAATGGCTTGGCGAATGCGCGTTGAACTAATTTTCCCCTTTTCGTCCTCAACTGGTGGAACAACAACTACTTCTCCATGGAAGAGTTCTTTTAAATCCTCAGCTGTTTTTCTATCTGAACCAAGAGTATAGTCAAAACCAACTACAATCGTATCTGCCTTTGCTTCCTTGACGTAGGTATCAATGAATTCTTTTGCAGTCATATTTGCTACTCGACTAGTGAAATCCATCAAATACAAGCTCTCAACTCCAGCTCGCTTTAATCGACGTTCACGTTCGCTAGCATTCAAAATATGCAATAAGTGTTCAGGTGAGTATTGATTCAGAGTTAGTTTTGGTGATTCGTTAAAAGTTACTAGAGCTACTCCCTGGCGCTTTTCAGCAGCAATGTTAGAAGCTATATCAAATAATTTTTGATGTCCAAGGTGAACTCCATCAAAATAACCAAGTACAAGGACGTTTGATCCTGGTGTTGCAATATCTTTTTCTGTTTTAATAGGTACTGTAATAATCATAGTATTTATTATACCAAAAAAATGGCGCTTTCAAAACAATTTAGACTGAATTCAGTACATAAAACTTAGAGCAAACTTTCTCTGACTTCTTTTCGCAACATTTCTAGACTCTCGATCCCGTACTTATCCATGACTTTTGGTAGATTTTCGATAATATCAGGACAAGCATAGGGATTCGTAAAGTTGGCTGTTCCGACACCGATTGCTGAGGCTCCTGCCAGATACATTTCTAAGGCCGCTTCAGCTGAATCCACTCCTCCCATACCAATGATTGGAAGCTTGGTTGTTTGAGCTACTTGACGGATTAGTTTTAGGGCTACAGGAAATACAGCAGGTCCAGACATGCCACCTGTCCCATTTGCGATAATCGGCTTTCTGGTTTTAAGGTCAAAACGCATCCCAACAAGGGTATTGATCATTGTGAGACCACTAGCTCCAGCATCTTCTACTGCTTTTGCAATCGTCACGATATCCGTCACACTAGGGGTTAATTTGACGTAAACGGGCACTTCTGATACTTCTACGGCAGCCTTCACCACATCATAGGCTAACTCAGGATCTTGTCCAATTAAAAGTCCATGATTTCCATGATCGACGTTAGGACAAGAGATATTGAGCTCAATTGCTTTCACGTTAGTTGCCTTAGAAATTCCATGAGATACGGCTGCATACTCTTGTTTTGAAAAGCCAGCAACATTGGCGATAATGGGAAGATTTGGATATTCTCTTTGAAGCCAAGGTAGTTTCTCAGATAGAACAACCTCTAAACCTGGATTTTGCAAACCAATAGCGTTGAGCATCCCAGCAGGCGTTTCTGCTACTCGTGGAGTTGGATTTCCAAAACGTGGTTCCAAGGTAGTCGCCTTAATCATGATAGAACCTAAGAGATCTAAATCATAGTATTTAGCATATTCTTGACCAAAGCCAAAACAACCTGAAGCAGGAATGATAGGATTCTTTAATTCTAAACCCGGTAGAGAAACTTGTAATCGATTTGCAGTCATGACACTCTCCTTATAAAACTACTGTGCCTGTTTTAAATACAGGGCCATCTTCACACACACGTTGACTAACTGTTTCACTTTCAGGTACTTTCAAGACGCAAGCATAGCAAGCCCCCATACCACAGGCCATACGGGATTCAAGAGATAGATAAGCTCTTGGATGGTCGGAAAAAGTTTGATTGATATATTTCATCATACCAGGTGCACCGCATGAGTAAATTGCATCGAATTCGTTATCAAATTTCTTAATCACAACTGAGACATTTCCCTTGATCCCATAAGATCCATCATCAGTGGTCACAAAGACTTTGCTGTATTGAGATAATTCATCTTCCAAAATAACTGCATCTTTGGTCGCAAATCCTAGAACCGTTGTGACATCTACACCACGCTCATGCAGTTGCTTAGCTACTTCAAGTAAAGGAGGAACACCAATTCCGCCACCAACTAAGAGAACACGACTATGCTGCTCTAAATCAGATAAATCAAAACCATTCCCCTGAGGTCCCATAACATCTAAGCTATCACCTGTTTTTAAGGTTGAAAAAATTGCCGTGCCAGAACCTTCGATACGATAGATAAGACGGCATTGTTTATTAGCCTTATCTATAGACGAGATTGAAATCGGACGCCGCAAGAGATGAGCATCATCAGGAACTCGTAAATGAAGAAATTGGCCTGCTTTCATAGCTTCAACCATCTCTCCTTGAAGTAGGAGTTCAAAGATCGCTGGTGCGATTTCCTGTTGAGATACTACTTTCATGGTTTCCAAGCGAATGGCACCCATGCGTTTTTTACAATTTGGATTCATAACTTTTCCTCCTTAAATTTCAAGGGGTTCAGAAAAAGAAAAACCTTGCAATCGCAAGGTTTCAGTAAGATACTTACAGAAAAGAATCAAATAAACTGTGTTTATTCGAAGTTTGTGTAATCTATTTTCTATCTGACACCTTGTGAGCCTCTCTGGACTTCCCTTAAAGGTTAAATTTTTACTAGTATACTGTATCAATCCTAAAAAGTCAAGCAAAAATAGGTAAGGTGTCAGACGTATTTTAGTTTACTTATTTTTGTGAAGAGAGAATCTTCTCCAATTTTCGATAATCTTTAACACTATCAATTTCATAGATAGAGTTTTCTTCCAATTCCTCTACGTAAACATCTAATTTTTTAATGTTGTCTTTGACCATGTTGTCCCAATATAGGTCAACAAATTCGCCACTTGCATAGGCCTGGTCTATAAATCCAACAATCTTCTCAGCTGTTGGAGCATCCCAGAACGATACTCCACTCAAGATACGTCCATTCTTGCTATCAACGATGATATCTTGTACTTTATAGTCATCACCATAAACCAAGAACCATTCATTGTCACAATCCTCACGGTAAACACTAAAGTAAGTTGAACGTTCAATATCATTTCGGAACATATTCTTGAAAAGATAGTTATCCGCATCGATAACGTAGCTGTTAGCCAACTCTTCTTTTACCAAGTAAAGAGAGTAAAAGTTATTGTAATCAGCATACTTATCGTTGAAGACCAAACGAACGCCATACTTCTCTTTAAGGTAGTCGAATTGTTCTTTCAAATAACCTACAACGATGATAATATCATCAATTCCACGTTCTTTTAAAAATTCAATTTGATATTCAACCAAAGGTTTTTGATTAACTTTAACCAAGGCTTTGGGAGTATTTTCTGTCATGGGTCTCAAACGAGTTCCCAAACCAGCTGCTAAGATAATCGCTTTCACGCGCTTTCTCCTTTATTCTTTAATAATAATGTAAACACCAGCCATTACGATAAGTGAAGTAATGATGGTTAGTAAATTAAGGGGCGACCCCAAGAAAATTGCTGCAAACAAAACAGTCCATACTACATAACTGACATTTAGACCAGTTGCCTTTGCTGGTTGCAATCGATTGATAGCAATGTAGTAGGCAAGGTAAGAAATCATATCAAACGCTGCAAAGACTATCAATAGACCAAACAATTGGCCGTTTGCCACTTCTGCAAATGAATGATGTGTAAAGAGTACAATGACTAGATAAGACAAGAAGGATGTGACTTGTCGAATCAAGAGGGCTTCAATTTCACTGAGATCACTTTCCATAGCAAAAGAGCTAAGAACACTTTCGCTTCCCCAGGCAAGGGCACAAATCAAGGCACATAAAATTCCGATATAGAAAGAATTCACTTGCTCTGCTTTATAGGTCTGAGCAATAATTCCTGCAATGATTAAAAAGATACCAAAAATTGTATTTTTGGAAATCTTGTGCTTCAAAAAGAAGAAGGCAAGCAAAACTGAGACAGCAGGATAAATCGCCGAAACAGACGATGCTAGAGAACTTCCAATATACTTAACTGCATAGAGATTGGCCTGCATACCAATCGGTCCTGCCAGTAAAGCACCAATAATAACACTAACATTTCGAATATTCAAGAAGATTGAAAAACGTACTTTTCCTTCCTTAACTAGAAGAAATCCTAGTAAGATAAAAATACTGAGAAAGTCGTGTGCTGCCGCTACTACAAAGGGTGACAAATCAGTAAAAATTGAAAAGATATAGGCACTAATAGTTAATCCTAATCCCCAGAACACACCTGATAGTAGCCCAAAAGAAACTCCATTTTTAGTCTTCATTGGAACCTCCCATAGAATCCAATTCCTTTACAGCTCTATTGTAACGAGAGATTCCATAATCTCCGAAATCTGCACCATTTTCTTCTTTGTATATAGTCCAAAGACTCCAAATGATGTCCTGCAAAATCTTGTAGATACGAATTTTTTCTCTTGAAACTGGAGTCTTATCGCTCTCATAATGACTAAGGAAGTTTTCTTCCTCTTCTAAAGAAAACTCTGATTCTAGGAAAAGGGCGGCTAAATCCCACATGGGATCATTCATAGATGAATACTCCCAATCAATGAGATAAAGGTGACCATCTGGTCCTTCTATGAAATTTTCAGGAACCAAATCAATGTGACATGATTTCTTATCGATACCAATTTCTTCAAGTTGGTCTTTCAGAGAAAATACTAACTTTCTGACAGTTTCATAGTTCGGATAGGAAATCTCCCCTTGAATCAAAGATTCATATTTTTTGATTTCCTCAAAAGGAGCAAACTCTCCTTTTAATTCTTTACCAGAAGCGTGAATGGTTTGTAGAATTGGTGCAATCTTTTCAAATTTGGTTTTAATGATAGTTGAATCAAGTGTCTCAGCATTTTCAATGTATTGATTAACCTTAATTCCTGCTTCAATATCGAAAAGATAATTTTCTACATCTAATTTCAAATCTTTCAACAATTCAAGATTGAACTTCTCATTCTGGCGATCGATTAGTTTATCTGTACCTTTTCCGAAAAACTTAACAATATATTGGTTTGAGCTTGTTTTGACCAAGTAGTTTTGATTGGTCATACCACCTAATTGTTCAACGCTCAGAATGTCCTCATCAATTAATAGTAAAGAGGTAAGTTTTTCCTTAATGATTTTTTCCACAATCTTCCTCCATTAGACATCCCACTTAAAGACTGTCTTAAATGCGGTATTTAAGTCAGTTGCAAAAACTCGGTGAATATCTTTGATTTCTCTGACTGGTTCTTCTAAATAAATGATATTTTTCAAACGATTGGCAAATCTCTTAATCTCCATCATTTGGATAGCATTTTCAAAGTCAATTCTTCCAGAACGTGAAGAGCCTACTAATAGCAAGCCTTTTTCCAATGAGTCCCGAGTGTTGATATTAACCTTATACTCACTAACACCCATCATCAAAATGGTCCCTTGTGGTTTGATGTAACGGATCAAGTCATTGATAGCAGGTCCGCATCCATCACCACCACAGCATTCGAAACCATGGTCAAAACTTAAATCTTCTGGAATATTATCAGTAATGTAAAGCTCTTTTGCAAATGAAAAGAGTTCTAATTTCTCCCAATGACGTCCAATAACAATAATCTCAGCTTCAGGCAAAGTATAGTTAATAATATTAGCCATAACAAAAGCTAAACTACCATCACCAATAACCGCAATTCGTTGACGTCTACTGTGAGAAATTGTCATGAAACGATTCATAGCGTGCATGCCCACACTGACAAATTCAGTAATGGCAGCTACTGTATCTTCGATGTCCTCGTAAGCTACCACACGATCCTTAGGTAGAGAAACAAACTCACGCATAAAGCCATCATAACCACTAGACAAGAAATAAGTTCCTGTCATATAGTTTTCATAAAATTCCTCATCACTCTGCATAGGTGGTTGATTTGGAATCATGACAACCTTCTGACCAACCTTATAGGTACCTGTTGGATCAGAAATAACAGTCCCACAAGACTCGTGAATCATAGCCATTGGAAGCTTTTTAGATAATATTTTTGGATCACGCTTTCCTTGATAATAACGTTGATCCGCATGACAAACAGCCATAAAATTTGGTCGAATAAGGATATGATTCTCTTGATCAATCTCCTCTTCTTGATATTTGATGTTAATAAACTTTGGTTTTGTCAGTTGATAAATTTGATTAATCATGTCTCTAGTCTTTCTCAATCATGCTTTTAGCAATCTTCAAGTCTGTAACTGTTGTAATTTTAAGGTTTGAGTATTCACCTTTAGCTAAGGCTACGTCTTTACCCTTAATGACAAAGATCTTACATGCATCTGTTAAAATTTCTTTTTCTTCTGCTGATAAAGAACCATACAAGTCAATAAAGTCTTTACAACGGAAGGTTTGTGGAGTTTGTCCTTGGTAGAGATGTGCACGATTTGGAATATCTGTAATGAACTGACCATTTGTACTTTCAACAATGGTATCCACGGCTTCAACTACAGTATCAACAGCATCATGATTTTGTGCAAGAGCAATGTTATCTTGAATCATGCGAAGTGTGATAAAAGGACGAACTGAGTCATGAGTGACTACGATATCATCTTCCGTAATTGGACGGTAAGCATCAATAGCTTCGATGATCTTTTCAATACTCGAATTACGATCAGCACCACCTTTTGTGATGATGATACGATCCTTGTGGAGTGGAAGAAATTTTTCAACTAAATCTTCTGCGTGTGTCACCCAGTCTCCGTGAACTCCAACTACAATTTTTTCAATAGTTGGCTCTAAGACAAATTTTTCAATTGTATGGATTAGGATTGGGCGGTCTCCCAACTCAAGAAATTGTTTAGGTAAATTACTAATCCCCATGCGTGTGCCGGTTCCACCTGCTAAAATTCCAGCGTAGATCATTTTAATACTCCTTTAGTCTGTTCTTAAAAAAACTCATTCTTTACTATTATATCACAACCTAGCCCTTTATCGAAATAAATACTAGAATTCTCTAGTCAGAAAGAGAGTTATTACATACTTTTTGGGAAGGTATCTTGAATGATAAAAAGTAGGTTTTCAAATCCATCTTTCCATTAATATAGAGTTCTTTAGAATATTATAGAAACCTTAAAGAAACCTTAAACAAAATAAAAAAGTTGAGATTGTAGCCAGAGATAATTCCAAGCTAACAATTCTCAACTCTATTCAATTATTTTTCGTTTATTTTTCTTCTTGCTCACCGATGCCCTTAACGGCTTTCTTAAACTCGGCAAGCATTTTTCCTACTGATTCGCCTAGCTCTGGTAAGCGTTTTGGTCCAAAAATTAACAGTGCTCCAAGAACAATGACTATCAAGCCTGGTGCACCAATATCACGTAAAATTCCCATCTTTTTCTCCTTTCCTTTTTCTCTTAATTATCCATTTACTAATAGCGATACTAACCTCATACAATAAGATTAAAGGGACAGTCATCGCTAAATCGCTAATAAAATCGGCCGGCGTCAATATAACTGCCAATACCAATAAAATGAAGTAAGCATAACGTCTATAAGCAATGAGTAGGCCAGGCCCAATCAAACCAATTGAGGTTAAAAAAGCAATGATAACTGGCAATTCAAAGATAAACGCTAGTGGTACAGTAGTTTGAAAGACAAAAGCTAGATAATTTTGTGCTGTCAGCTGCGTTTCAACTAAGTTTTCACCTAGTCCCAGTAAGACCTGAAGTATAGCTGGTGTGACAAAATAAAAACCAAAGGCTAATCCCAAGATAAAACAAAGGAAAGTTGCAGGGATATAAGCAAAAATCGCTCCTGCTTCTTCATTTTTAAGGGCTGGTCGGACGAAACTCCAGACTTGATAGACCGTAAAAGGTAAGGTAAGACTAAAAGCCATTAAACTTGCTAAACGGAGATAAATCCATAAAATATCATTCGGCCCTAAGACAATCAACTTCTGACTAAAGCCTTGTGTGATAAATTGATAAACCTGATCAGCAAATAATAGTGAAACGCAGAATACTAGAAAGAAGCAAACAACTACTGCTAGCAATCTCTTTCTAAATTCTACCAAATGTTCAATAATTGTCAATTCCTTTTGATCCATCACTTTTCACCCTGTCTAATGGTAATTAGAAAAACTACGAGGATAAAGATAGTCTGACCTGCTAACCCTTCCCAACTAGGGTAAATTCCCAATATATCAATACTTGGTATTCCTGAGATCAGATGGTTTGGAATCATATTTGTCAACTGTAAGGCATGGATACTGACTCCCGTCATCTTAAAGGCTAAGGCATAAATCATCCAAGTCAGGATAAAGAAAACCTTGTGAGGTAGGAAAAATTGACTAGCCTTGTTCATCACAAAAGCAATCACGATTAAGACTAAGAGGGCCAGAGAAATTCCAAGGACAAAATCAAAACTAGAAATCCTTGGCAGAATCCCCACATAGAATAAAATCGTCTCAGCACCTTCACGGAATACGGCTAGAAAACTCAGAGCAAACATAGAAAGGAACGATCCTGTTTTCGTGACAGTTTGCATCCGCGATTCCATAAAAGCATTCCATTTTTTTACAGAAGATTTGCTATGAAGCCAAATACCGATTAAAATCATCATGATAACTGCAAAAATCCCGACTGCACCTTCGATGATTTCACGGTTAGTTCCTGAGGTGACTGCTGGAAAGGCAATCTGTAGGATATAGGCAATTAAAAGACTGGCCACTATTCCCGCAAATGCACCACCATAGACCCACTTGAGGCCCTTTCTCATCTTAGCAGCTTTCAAAGTTGTCACAAGCGCCATGACAATCAAGAGGGCTTCTACACCTTCTCGGAGCAAGATGAGCATGGCGTCAAATGCATTATAGGAAGCGCTAGTATCAATTTGAGATAGCTCTGCAATCAAGCTAGAAAGCTTTTCTTGATATTCCCTTTCCTTTCCCTTAACCATAATGACAGGACTTTCACTTTCAACCTTGGTATAAAGCGAAGGATTGGTTGTACTTACAGAACCCTCGATGGTGGGCCAAATAGTAATAAACTCCTTCATCGTCGCAGCTGCATCACTATCTTGACCAGCTTGAAATTGGGTCAAAGCCTTCTTTAAAAGTTCTATCCCATCCTTCAGGGTCAGATTCGAAGATGTAGTCGCTATTTCTGTACCTTCAACAAAGTTAGAAATGGCTTTTTTCAAATCATCAAACGATGCCTGAATATAATCAAAGTTCGTTGGTTCAGTCTCAATGCTACTACGCAGGAAAGAAATAGCTGTTTCCACTTGTCCGTAATGAGCTGTACTATGGTCGCGAACCACTGCTTCATTGATGGTCCAGGTTGAATTCATTTTTTTATAGGCTTCTCTTACTGCTTCCAGATCTTGAGAAGTGATTGCCTTGTCTAAGGCTTGAAAACGAGGTTCTAAGCGACTTACAAGTTTCTCTTTTTCTGCATCTAGATCGACTGGATTTTGCTCTTTCTCAAATGTCAAAATGGCTAAAGAAATCTGAGTAAGCTGGTCTTCAGTAATATCACCAGTTAAGGCTAACTTTTCTTGAACTTTACGTCCTGCTTCAGAGTCAGAATTATCGACTTTCTCGAAGTCTTTGGTCATTTCATCGATTAGTTTTCTTGCCTGATCTTGTTTGCCTTCTTTAACAGCTTTAGTTGCATCAGTTATTTTCACAAAGTAGGGACTCAAATTTTCCTTAGCTTCTACCGGAAAAATCAACAGGAAGAAACAAGCAAATAGGAGGATAATACTTTTAGGATTCCAATAATTTCTGCCCAATGTAACCTCCCTTCTCTACTCCACCAAAGCAGGCAAAAAGTCCACTGCCTATATGGGTAACGTACTCATTCATTTTATCCGTAGCACCTAGATTGGTCTGCACCTTAACAAAGCTATCTGGATCCTTTTGGAAGGAGATAAAGAGTAAACCAGTGTCAAACTGACCAGTCTTTTCATCAATGCCATCAGAATAAGAATAAGAGCGACGCAGGAGAGGTTTGTCCACTTCTTTTGCTAAGCGAACATGAGAATCGTCAGGAAGAAGACTCAAGTCCACCTCATCAAATTCGTTTTTCTTACCAAAAGGAGCTCCACTTTCCTTATAGCGCCCAAAGGTATTTTCTTGCTCCTCCAGATTGGTTCGGTCCCAAGTATCAAGGAACATCTGGATGCGACGAACTGCCATGTAGGAACCATTTTCCATCCAATCCTTACTGTCAGCCCAAACAACCTGATCAAATTCTTTCTCAGTGGTAACATTAGCAGTCCCGTCTTTAAAACCAAATAGATTCCGAGGTGTTTCCATACGATTACCGATAGCCGCAAAACCAGATTGACTCCAACGAAGAGTAACGGCATTTCTACCCTTACGAATAAGGTTACGAATAGCATGAAAGGCAACTTGCTCATCATCAGCACAAGCTTGGATAACTATATCTCCACCCGTGTACTTTTCTCGTAATTGTTCCTTTGGAAATGGAGGTAAATCTCTAAAGAGTTTTGGACGTTTGTTCTCTAGTTTCATCTTTTCTAGGAAACTAGCCGAAACTCCAAAGGTCAAGGTTAAACGATGAGGATTAAGCCCAACTGTTTCTCCAGTATCACTTGGAGGTAGAAGGCTATTGTTACCATCTTTTTTAACCAATTCTCCTTCTACAAGTTTGGCACTATAATCCGTCCAATCTTTAAATAACTGGATGATTTTCTCTTTGTCAGTTGTATGCAAATCTAAAACCACAAAATAAATGTTTTTCTGCATGACAGTTGTAATGCCAGCTTGGTGTTTGCCATAGAAGGCTATTTTTTCATCCCCGTACGAGATTTTCTCCTGACCATCAAGCTTAGGTGTGAAAAAAGCAGAAGCACCGGAGAGACCAAGTGCGAGACCAGCACCTCCAATACCTGCTTTTTTTAGAAATTCTCGACGGTCCATTTTTCGTTCAAAAAATTTTTCGCCTTTGTTTGTCATATTACTTATTCTCCACCAAGAAATTTGCCCATTTGTGATAATGGTTCACCAAGTTTTGTTACTGCTTCAGACAATTCTTTAGTGTCTTCTTTCGTTAAGTCTGTATAGAGCTTATAGTGTTCCTTGTCCGTCATGTGTTTGTCTAACAAACTATTGACAGATTTGAAATCTTCCTCTAACTCCTTGACCAAGGCCGCATCTGATTTTTCAAGCAAGGGTTTAAAGAGTTGGAAAATCTTCTCAGCACCTTGGATATTGGCACGAAAATCATACAAATCAGTATGAGAGTAAATCTCCTCTTCTCCAGTAATCTTACTTGTCGCTACTTCATTTAAAAGATCAACAGCCCCAGTTAGCATAATCTTGTAATCAACATCTACAGTTGCAATCTTAGCCTTCAATTCCTTGATGTCATTTACCAGTTGGTCACCATAAGACTCAGTTCCTTTGGTTGTGTTTTCCTCCCAAAGGATGCGCTCGATACGGTGGAAACCAGACCAACCTTCTTCGGTCTTGTTTTCATCTAGATAGTCTGCTAATCGAAAATCAATCTTAACATCAGATTCTCCGAAGCTTTCTGCAATCGGTTCTGAGCGCTCATAGGACATACGGATTAAAGGGTATGCCTTTTTAGCTTCTTCTAGCTTACCATCCTTCAATAGTTGAACAAAACCTTCTGTATCCGTTAAAAGTTTATCAATCTGTTCTTCCACAAAGGTTTTGTAGTCACTAGTTGCCTTATCCAATAATTTTTGGTTATCTTCTGACAATTTTGTAACCTGAGAGGAATTACTTGTAGTTGACGATTGTTCAAAACGAACTGCACAAGCAGATAACAACAATGCCGAAGATAAAAGGATAAAACCAAGTTTTTTCATATAACGCTCCTATTAAATCATGGGAATCCCATTTTTTAAATTTATTATATCATAGTTTTTCTAATCATTCAATAAATTGTCAGAAAATTTAATGTTTTGTCGTTAAAGTTTGAATAGACTTTTCTAGTTAAAATTGTTAAAATAATAGGGAAAATAAAAGAAAAGGAAGCTATTTACCACCATGATGAATATGCAAAACATGATGCGTCAAGCTCAAAAACTTCAAAAACAAATGGAGCAGAGTCAGGCTGAACTTGCTGCTACAGAATTTGTTGGAACTTCTGCCCAAAACCTTGTAACTGCCACACTAACAGGAGACAAGAAAGTTACAAAAATTGATTTCAATCCAGCAGTTGTTGACCCAGAAGATATTGAAACTCTATCAGATATGACTGTTCAAGCAGTCAATGCTGCTCTTGAACAAATTGATGAAGCAACTAAGAAGAAACTAGGTGCTTTTGCTGGTAAATTACCTTTCTAATAGCATAAAAAGAGGCTGATGTTCAATTCAGCCTCTTTTGTCTTACCTAGAAAGTAAATATTTCTGCTGCTTTCTTGAGAAGCAAGTCCGTATATTCAGGATCTTCCTGAGCGGTCTCAAGCTCTTCTTTAATTCTTTCTAGATCATCTGTTATCATACCATCAACTCCCAAACGTAGGGACTTATCAAAGGATTCCGAACTATTGATTGTCCATACATAGAGTTTTTGTTTTGTATTCCAAAGCTTGGTTACAAAATATTCATCTAAGGTAGAATATTCCATGGTATAGCCTGTTGCATTCGTTCTTGGAAAAACGGAATTGTAGGGCAGAATGAAATAGACTGGAATTTCCTTATCATACTGAGTTACTTTTTCAATAACATGATAATCCAAAGATTGCATCTGATGCCCATAGACTTTGATCTTTGCCCCATATTGATCTAGAAAATGATCCATCATTTGGGCACTATCTTTTCGACTTGTTTTTATTTCGATCAGCAATTTCTGATGAAGGTCATTGGCACGATTTATATAATCATCAAAGCTGGATATTTTGGTCTGATAACCATTTTCATAAATATCTAATTGCTTCAACTCATCTAAAGTTAAGTCTTGCGGTGTTACATTTAATCCCGCTAAACTTTTTAGGTTCGCATCATGCATCATGACAAACTGACCATCCTTAGTTTCTTGTACATCCATCTCAACTAAATCTGGTTTTAACTGAGCTGTTTTTTCTAAGGATTCAACTGTATTTTGGACACCATTTCCATTAGAAACACCTCTGTGAGAGATGACAAGTGGAGGATTGACTACGGGTGCCTCTAGATAAACATAACCCTCAATCGCAAAGAAGACACTTGCACACCCCATTACACCCCATCTCATGATATGATCTTTCTTTCGTCTTGGCATAATATCCAACTCCTCACCAGTTAAAAAGGAGGTAAACTTAACCAAGAAGTAAGTCAAAGCCATATAGTGGATATTTTTAATCAATATATAGTTCGAAATAGCAAGAACCAATGATTCTCGATGTGTGAAACCATCCGCTAAAGACTGTATCAACAATAGAGGTATTAAAAGCAAATAGAAGAAAAGATTCGTTTTGACAAGGATTAGAAAGAGATGCCAAGCGTAAAACCAAAAATGATTCCTGGTTTTTTCTAGACTGTAGACTACAGCATCCTTAACTGTCATCTTGTCATAAAAGATTTTAGGAAGGGCAAACATCACTCTTACAGAGATGTAGAGAAATAGGATAGTTAAGATAAAAATAGATAACCACCACATCCAGTATTTGTCTTCCATATAGGTCTGAATAAATTCAGGTATCACTATTTTATTAAAATAATAAATTTTAAAAATCTTCCTGATAAACGGAAAAATCATAGCAATATATACGAAGATAAACAAGGCCTTGGAAAGAGTCAGACGTTTCATGAAGGCTATACTTTCACGAAAGACTTTGCGACTATACTCAATCAAGGTTCGTTTTTCATGATAGAGAAGGTGTCGAGCCCCAATGAAGAGAAGGCTAATTTGAAAATAGGCTACTAAAAGGTTAATGGCTATTAAGATTAAAAAACCAAAGCTGACTAAAGGCGCATTTTTGATAATCTCAAAAATATTATTGTAAGAAATAAACAAATAGCCCGTCTGACTTAGTAAAAAGCCTGCTATCAATGAGTTCAGTGGCAACCAAATATAATCTACTAGCATGAAGATTAAAAAAAATAGAAAGAGGATTTTATCCAGATTCAAGTAAATCTTTTTAAAACCCAATTTTTTAGGTTTTTCAGGTTTCATAAAACCTCCTAATCAAACAGCTGTGATAAATCTAAACCACCGAAAGGATTAGAGTTTAGACTACTCTTGGAGTCCAGTAAGATTCTACTTTCATCAGATTCTAGGAAAGCTTCATAAACACGCGCAGTCATTCGCGCATCCTTTAAACTATTATGAGATTGACCCTTAAATCCTAGAAATTCAGCCACAGTCTGTAACTTGAGATTTGCAATGCCGTGAAGATCAGAACTGCGTCGCTCAAAAGCTTCATCATAGAGATCAACTAGATATTGGCCACTATAATCCAAACCATATTCCAACAAAATCGGTAAATCACTCTTGGCTGCATTATAACCAACAAGGGGTAACTCACCCACAAAGTCTTGAAAATTCTTAAGAACTTCCTCCACCATCGGAGCATCTTTCAAGGTTTCAGACGTGATACCCGTTAAACCATTAATAAAACTTTTCAAAGGCACATCGGTATGAACATAAGAGTCAAAAGCTCCAATTTCTTCACCATCTTTAAAACGGACAGCAGATACCTGAATCAAGTGAGTTTTATCTTGGTGTTCATTAAATTCCAAATCAAATGAAATGTAATCTCTTAATTTTTCCATTTTATCCATCCCTTACTGTATGTGTAAAAAGAAACTACTTGGTTATACCTAGAAACCAAGCAGTTTTTTCTTATCCTCCAAATAAGCGAGCAAAGAAGCCTTTCTTCGTTGCTTGTACTTCTTGCTTAGCCTGATCCAACTCCAACTGAAGGTTTTCTTGGTCCTTCATGGCTTGTAGGGTTAACTGTTGTTGTTGATCCAATTGCTTATCTTTTTCTGCGATTTGACGGTCTTTAACACGCATCTGTTCATCTTTTTCAGCTAACTGTTTGTCTTTGGCTTTTAATTGCTCATAAAGACGGATGATTTCAGCGTTCTTTTCATCAACAAGAATCTCCATTAACTCACGTTGCTTCACATCATCACTAACAGGTTCATCTTCAAAAATAGTTTTTTTGTAGATTTCTTCAAGCTTAATCAAGCCACTACGAGTTACCACAGTGACTCCTTTATCATTTTTAGTCGTATCTTCTTCAGGTAATTCCTTGACACGGTTATTGATTGCTTGACGGGACAAGCCCAAGACCTCAGCAATCTCACTAACAGTCATCTCAATACTCATAATATCCTCTGAAAGTTTTCTAGCTTTTCTTTATTTAAATATTATCATAAGCAAGCAAAACTGTCAAATATCACCGTGTTTTCAACCCTTTTTCAAAATAATTTTTCTTCTAAACTAAACTGTCTATCAACTTTTTCAAACTAAACATTAGTTTACAATTTTGCCACCAGCTCTAATCAATAGAAAACCTTTCTTGGTTTATAAAGAGTATCCCGTTTCTCTAAAATGGCTAATAACTTATCACCTTCAAAACCAGCCAATTCCTTCTCAGTTTGTTCCAATTCAATAAAGCGACCAAAACGCACTTCTTCAGCCTGCTCTGGTGTCAAATAAACCTTAACTAAGTCACCTGTCCCAATCTCTAATGGATGAAGAAAATCTAACTCGCCAGCTTGAACCTTTTCCTCAATTTCATTCAAGGTCAAAGCATCATCTAACTGCAAGCCCGCAGCGCTTGTTCGTGTTAAATGAGACATATGAGCTGCATAGCCAAGTTTTTCTCCCAAGTCAACTGACAAGGTACGGATATAAGTCCCTTTGCTACATTTTACACGAAAGCTAAATCGAGCAAGAGTCTCCATATAGGAAATGGGACTGGTTCTTTCGAAACTATAAATCGTCACCTGACGTTCTGGACGCTCCACTTCCTGACCAGCACGCGCATATTCATAGAGTTTGCGACCATTGACCTTGATAGCCGAGTACATAGGTGGAATCTGAGTGATCGGACCTGTCAGACTGGCAATCGCTTGATCAACAATCTTTTCATCTAAGGGAGACAAAACTGGCGTCTCTGCAACAACCTCACCACTAGCGTCTTCAGTTGTCGTTGAATAGCCTAGGGTGATTTCACCTTCATAGACTTTACCCTCGTCCTGCATAAACTCGACCATGCGGGTTGCCTTACCGACGGCAATCGGCAAAACACCGACAACATCAGGGTCTAAAGTCCCTCCATGACCAATCTTCTTAGTTCCTAAAATCCTACGCAGCTTGAAAACTGCATCGTGCGAGGTCATCCCCGCCTCTTTTTTTAAGTTGATAATACCGTTCATTGTTTAACTTTCTAAAAATACTAAAACTCTTTTTTGGAAATCCTTATTCTGTTCATAGAGTGCATGTCCACACCCTGGTAAAATAATCAGTTGGCTACCTCTGATATGATGATGCAATCCAAACGAACCATCTACGCCAAGAACATCATCTTTTTCTGCTCCAATGATTAACGTAGGGCAGTTGATTTTTTCCAAAAAATCTAGACTATCATGTTTCAAACAAGATACAGACTGAATATCAATACGTTGTTTATCTTTAATATGACCAAAAATTCCCATTATTCGATAAAGGTATTTAAATTTTCCAAAGGATTTAGTCGTGTAAGAATGACGAGCGATATCAATCATCAGATCTTTATAAGTTCCTGTTTGACTCAGGTTCAGCCAGCAACTAATTCTCTCCCTGCCTAGATTACTTAGTTTTGCAGTTGTAACAGCCAATACTAGCTTTTCAACCTTTTCAGGGAAATCCGCCACCAACCATTGGGCAATCATTCCACCTTGCGAAATCCCCATAACATAGGCACTGGTAATATTCAATACCTCCATTGCTTCTGCTACATCTGCTGCCATATCTCGCGTCGTATAGCCCTGTCTCAGCTCATTGATTCGAGAAAAAACATAAATTTTGTAACGTTTGGCAAGTATACGGTATGTGATTGAAAAAGGCATAGCCATACCTTTAACCGTCTGCAGTCCATCGCCCAAGCCTGGTATAATTACTAGAGGGTCCTTTCCTTTTCCAAATGTCACATAGTCCATGCTCTTTTCGTTAAAATATAAGGTTTTCCCTTTTGTTGAAGACATTACTTCGTTCCCTCTACTATTTTTTCATAATTTATTTATGTTGAGTTTTTAAATGCAAGGCAAAGCCGGCAGTCACTTTTTCAAATCCAACTGCCTGATAAAACTGATGTGCAGCATTTCGTTCAGCGGTTAATCCACTATTTAGAGCTAGTGCCCTAACACCTTCTTTTACCGCTTGTTTTTTCAATTCATCAATTAGCCTACTAGCAATTCCTTGTCGTCTTGTTTCTTTTGCAACTGACAAAGCTAAAATACGATAGTAAGATCCATCTTCTTCAAAAAAGAAGAGCTTTGCATAACCTAACAAACCTAAAATTTCTCCGTTTCTTTCAGCTAGAAGACAGCCATAATGTGGTTGAGAAAGAATTATTTCTAAACGTCGAGACAGCTTAGAAGCGGTCGTTGGATAGCCCAAGTCTTCATATAAAGACAGTAGGGCTTCAGCATCTTTCATGGTTGCTTTTCGTATCTGCATAGGATCCTCCTATTACCCCTTCAATGCTTCAAACTTTGCTTTCATGGTTGGATTTTTTCGGGTCAATTTTTTTACTGAAACATCTTCCAATTTGTTATTAGCGAGGCGGAGTTGATTTTCTGATGTGGTCAAGAATTTCTTGACTTCTTCCATCCGACGGATGGCCTTGTCAATCTCTTCGATGGCCTTGCCAAAGTTTGTCGAAGCAGACTGATAGTTCTTGGCGAAAGCTACCTTAAAGGCATCCAAGTCTTCCTCGAAATGCGTAATGTCAATATTTTGCTCGCGAACCAAAGCCAATTCCTGCTTGTATTTGAGAGAATTCATTGCAGCATTGCGCAAGAGTCCAATCAACTGGATAAAGAACTGGGGACGAATGACATACATCTTCTCATATTCGTGACTAACATCGACAATCCCAGTATTGAAGTAGTCGTTATCAGCCTCAAGCATACTTACCAAAACTGCATACTCACAGTTTTTCTCACGACGATCCTTATCCAACTCTTTGTAAAAATCCGCATTCTTATGTTTCTTCTCTGTCCCATCAGCTTCATTTTTCATCTCAAACATGATGGAAATGAATTCTAGTCCATTTTCATCAAAATCACGAAAGATAAAATCGCCCTTAGAACCACGTGCTGAAACCTTGTTGTCTTTTTCAAAGTAGGCATTTGGAAAGGCAAAGCTTCGAACCTTGTTGAATTCACTCTCCGCATAGTGTTCCAAACTTTCACCGATTGCCTTGGTTGATTGTTGCGCCTTGAAATTCTTGTAAAATTCAACCTGCTCACTAGCTGCCTTGAGCTGGGCTTCGTAGTTTTGTTTAACAGAAGCAAGAGAAAGTTCGTTTTCTTTTTCTTGTAAGAGGAGCTGATTTTTAACCTGATCACGTTCTTTTTCAAGATCAGAAAGAGTTTTTTGTAGTTGATTTTCATGCTCCAAGCGCAAGGTAGCCAATTGGTTTTCGAGAGCTTGAACTTCTTTTTCTTTCTCTAGCAGGCTTTGACTAGCAGTTTGCTCTACTTCTTTTTTTGCCAATTCTTTTTCTGTATCAAAGTTGTTAATTTGACTTTGAAGCTGGGCAATTTCTTGATCTTTTTGAGCCAGTTTTGCCTGTTGTTCATTTAAGGCTTTTTGTTCTACTAAAGTCAATTCTTGCTTGATTCGCTCATGCAATTCCTTATCAAACTCTACAGTTCGAACTTGAGAAATCAATTCTGCATATTGACTTTCATTGACTGTAAATACTTCGCCACAATTTGGACATTTAATCTCGTTCATGTTATTCCTCTATATTTATCTATTCTACATTCATTATAGCATGGATAAACAAAAAGAAAAAGTTGGAATCAATCCAACTTTTAATCTACGTATGTATCTTCGTTTTTATTTAAGAATGCGTAAGGTAATCCCATCAGTAGACCACCACCGATAAAGTTACCAATAAAGGTCACACCCCAGTGACGAAGAATATTTCCAATACCGAAGTTTGCGATTGAATCAGCAGCAACACTGAATTTCACGATAGCAAATGATGCAAAGTTTGCGGCGATGTGCTCGTTAGTTAAGAATACAAACATGTAAATAGCAGATAGAACCAACCAAAGTTTAGCACCACCATCTTTGACTAAAACAAATGAAAGAATTGCGATATTTACAAAGACATTAGCCAAGATAGCTTCAAGCAAGACTAGTTCATTTGAACGGCCCAACTTCATTTCCACAACTCCAGAAATAAAGCTATCATGTGTTAGGTTTGCATAAGCCGCTGAATGGGCGAAGCCCCAACCTGCTATAAGCGCACCGATCAAATTAAAGAGTGTACAATATAGAAGGATTTCAGCTGTTTTTCTCCAGCTAATCTTTTTCAAAAAGCTACCAGCTGTCAAGAACATCATATTAGATGTTACCAACTCAGCATTTAAGAAGACAATGTAAGCCAATCCCCAAGCGAAAACAAATGGGAAGAGGAAACGTCCACTACCAGGAGCAATCTTATTAATCAAGTCAGCTCCAACTGCACCAGCTGCTGTACTAAATGTTAAGAATGCACCAGCAAACATTGAACGGATAGCATACTTGAATTTACTTTGACTGTAAAGACTTTCCTTTTTCTTACAAGCAAACTCAATTTTTGAGATAAATTCTGAAGAAACCATATAAACTCCTAAAACTTTTATTTGTGAATATTATAACATAAAATCGAAATTATGGGAAGGCTTTCTTAATTCTATTTACAATATTTTTATCATTTTTAGCAATCGTTTCCATTTGCTTTGTATCAGCATATTTAATGTTTTCAACTCTTTATTTTCAAATTCTCTATTCTATATATTTAATATATGTTTTCGTTTTGTTCTATATTGAATATACAAAAGAGTTTCTTTGGTTTTCAGCTAAAGTCCATGTACTAATAATTTGTTTGAATTTATAGACAGAGAAAATAACGTTTTTATCAACAGGTTCTTTGGAAAAAAAATCGAGGTCTGGATTTTTTTCCCCGACCTCCTCAATTATTAATATTCATTTTATTTTCAAAAGCTTGTCCTAATCAACATAAGTCTCTTCATTTTTATTAAGATAAGCGTATGGTAAACCTATCAGGAATCCTCCACCTATCAAGTTAGCAATGAAGGTAACACTCCAATGACGGAGGATATTTGGAATATCAAAGTTTGCAATCTGATCAGCTACAATACTAAATTTAATAATACTAAAAGACGAAAAATTGGCTGCAATATGCTCGTTAGATAAGAAAACAAACATAGAAATAGCTGACAAGATAATCCAGAGTTTGGCATTGCTATCCTTAACCAAAATTGAAGATAGAATGGCAATATTTACGAACATATTTGCCAAAATCCCTTCCAACAAGACCAACTCACTAGGACGTGCCAACTTCTTAGCTACAATCTTTGGAAGATAACTATCGTGTGTCAGGTGTGAAAAAGCCGATGAATTAGCAAAGCACCAACCTGCTAACAGAGCACCAACTAAGTTGAAAAAGGCACAATAAAGTAAAATGATAAAAGCTTTTTTCCAATCAATCTTCTTCAAGAATGTTCCAGCTGTCAAGTACATCATATTTGAGGTGACCAACTCGGCATTCAAGAAAACGATATAAGCAAGTCCCCAAGCAAATACAAAGGGAAATAGGAAATAACCAGCACTTGGAACGATGCTATTGAGTAGATCAGCACCTATTGCCCCAGCGGCTGTACTAAAGGTTAAGAAAGCACCTGCAAACATCGAGCGAATGGCATATTTAAACTTGCTTTGGTCAAATAGACCCTCTTTCTTATGGCAATAATAATCAATCTTTGAAATAAATTCTGACGAACTCATATAAACTCCTTAAAATATCATTGTTAATATTATAACATAAAATATTTTAAGAGGAAATAAATTTATGGCCTTTACATTTGAATGTTTTTACTAGCAGCAAAAGATTCAATTTCTTCTGCAGTCAACCCTAACAGCTCTGAAACCCACAAGCCGACAATATCTGACAAAACAGAATCGCAGACATATTCATTCTCACCATGACCATATTTACAAGTAAATAGTGGAGTTCTTATGGCTGATTGATAAAAATTGAAGGCTAACTCTTGCAGTTTCTCTGGCTTAAATTCAAGTCTCAACTCTTGTGCAAGTCCAGCTCTCACTTTATCCCACTCTTCGCCTTTTGACTGGTAGTTTTCTCGTGCTTTTTTGAGAAATCCTTGACAGAATTTTACCAACAAATCCTTGTTTTGATAGAGCAAACGACAGGAAAAGTCTGAGATAGAACCAGCATGAAGTAAGAAAGTAAGCAGGTCATCAAGGCTTTCTGCCACTCTCCCAACTTGGCCTTCACTCCCTATAAAGCCGATACTCTCATCCTCAAGAATTACATATTCTCCCCCACTACCGTCTTTAGCAAAGGCTATGGGCGATAGAGAATAAACTTCATTGTTCTGAGAAAATTCAACCTCTTTCAACTGGTCATAAAAGAGAAAATCGCATTCTTGCATCAATAAAATTCTTAGTTGTTTATCTTCTCTTATTACTTGTAGTTGATTCATATTAGCTACTCTCCTAGCTTTGACAATTGTCACAAGTGACAACAATTCAATTTTAGCAATCGACTCTTAATAATAATAATAGATTTTAATATGGCACTTCTTGGCCACATTGGCAAGATTTTTCACTAACTCCTCGTTTCTTTTGCTTTTCCCAAAATGAAATGTAAAAGATTTTCCATCTTTCCTTGTAAAATACAGATGATACCTGTCCCCATTCATTCTTCTCCCTCGAATGTAATCAATATCAATCTGTCTAATTTCAGCTAGAGGAACAATCCTTTTTCTAAAAAGAATAATCGTGTGAATGTATAATCTTCCCTTTGCAATATGAAAAGGATCCAACATACTCCCACCACTTTTTAAAGATGTCTTAACTCTTTGGAAAAAAAGATAGAAATAAAATAGTGCTAAAAAAATTAACAAAAATCTAATGACCTGATTTTTCCAAAGGACTTCAAAAACTGAAATACGATAACCATACATATTAAAATAATCCCTTTTTTCTTTATTATACCACTTTTGTTGAGCTTCTAGATTCATGGATAAAGAAAAAAACTGAACAAAGTTCAGCCATTTTCAATAATATTTCATGTGATATCTTTATCTAGTCAAATCAAGACGTTTACCGATTTTTCCGATAAGAATAGCACCAACAATGAGTGAAGCGAATTCTCCGATAGCAGTTGTAAACCAAGTAAAGAAGAATGGAGCCTCTGCTACGATATTCAATTCAGCAGCAACGGTAATCATCGAAATTGAAAATAAAATTGAAAAGTAGAAATGATCTTTTCGAATCAATCCATTAAAAAGATAGTCTTTGCTGTATTTGCTAAACAACCATACTCCCAAGCTAAGGAATATCAGTGTAGAACCGCCTCCAACAGCGACATCAATAATTCCAAAACTGAAGAAATTTGCAATCATACATCCAAGAGTAACACCGATAATGTACTTAGGATTGTAGAAAGCCAAGAAATTCATCATCTCAGAAATACGGAACTGATAAGCGCCATAGCTGATAGCATTAAGGGGTGGTGTGATTGTCAAAACCACATAAATAGCTGCGACAATAGCAATATCTGCCAAATCACGAACAGTTAGTTTTTTCATGTTTTCTCCTTTAGCGACAATATCGCGTATAATATGCTTGGTGAAAGAAGCTAAGCACCAAGGGTCGAACAAGTCAACCTTTCAAGTATAGCACATTTATGTCCTTTATGCTATACTGTTTTTATGAAAAGATACATAAAAAAATTCTTCGACAATGAAATCCTCTCCTACTTATTTTTCGGAGTTGCAACTACACTTGTTTCTATCATTGTTCGTATCACTATTTTTTACTTTTTCCAACAAGAATTATGGGCGACTGCTCTGGGAAATATAGCTGGAATTCTTTTTGCTTTTTTCACCAATGATACCATTGTTTTTAAGCAGAAACGAAAAAATTGGTTCAAGCGTCTGATAAAGTTTATGACTGCAAGATTCATAACTTTCCTCTTAGACCTGCTTCTGACCTTTATTTTTGTGACGAGTTTCCCCCATATTATCGGTCAGTTTGTAGGTGATAATCTCAATACTATCAATACAATTGAGACTATTTTTGCACAAGTTACTATTATAGTCCTCAATTACATCTTCAGTAAAGTTTTTGTTTTTAAAAAACAATAAGCATATTTCTTGCATTCAACAGATGATTAAGTTATAATTTAGAATGTAAAATTACGAAAGGAAAAAGAAAATGTTAAAAGATCTTAAAGAATTCTTGCTCCGCGGTAACGTTGTAGACCTTGCTGTCGGTGTGATCATCGCTACTGCTTTTGGTGCTATCGTGACTTCATTTGTTAATGATATCATCACTCCACTTCTATTGAACCCTGCTTTGAAAGCTGCAAAAATTGAACGTATTGCTGAACTTTCATGGAATGGGGTTGCTTACGGTAACTTCTTGAGTGCTGTTATCAACTTCCTTGTAGTTGGTACTGTTCTATTCTTTGTGATTAAAGCAATGGAAAAAGCTCAAAACCTTGCCAAAAAAGAAGAGGTTGCTGAAGAAGCACCTGCTGGTCCAACTGAGTTGGAAGTTCTTCAAGAAATCAAAGCTCTTCTTGAGAAAAAATGATCGTCTAGAGGATTCGGTTCATACTGAATCCTTTTTTACTTCTCCTTTTGCTGAGTTTAGAAAAAACTTGAGTTCAGCTCTCTTTTTTGATATAATAATTAAAGTTTCCACCCTTAGTGTAATGGATATCACGTAAGATTCCGGTTCTTGAGATGGGGGTTCGATTCCCTCAGGGTGGATAGATGTAAACAAAAAAGCAACGATGCCGTTGCTTTTTTCGGCTCTATAATATTTGTAGTGGGTAAATCCCCTATAGATATTATGGAGCCTATTTTGTGTAGAAAAAAAGTCCCATAAGATCTATAATGAAAAGCGACCAAACCATCATTAGAAAGAATCATATGGAACAATTACATTTTATCACAAAACTACTCGATATTAAAGACCCTAATATCCAGATTCTAGATGTTATCAATAGGGATACACACAAGGAAATCATCGCTAAACTGGACTATGACGCCCCATCTTGCCTTGAGTGCGGAGGTCAAATGAAGAAATATGATTTTCAAAAACCGTCGAAAATTCCTTACCTCGAGACGACTGGTATGCCTACCAGAATTCTTCTTAAAAAGCGTCGTTTTAAGTGCTATCATTGCTCGAAAATGATAGTCGCTGAAACTTCTATCGTTAAGAAGAATCATCAAATTCCTCATATTATCAACCAAAAGATTGCTCAAAAGTTGATTGAAAAGACTTCTATGACTGATATTGCACATCAGCTATCCATTTCAACTTCAACTGTCATTCGTAAGCTCAATGACTTTCACTTTAAGCATGATTTTTCTCGTCTTCCAGAGATTATGTCTTGGGACGAGTATGCCTTTACCAAGGGAAAGATGAGTTTTATCGCACAAGATTTTGATCAGTTCAATATCATTACTGTTCTTGAGGGAAGAACACAAGCTATCATCCGCAATCACTTTCTGCGCTACGATAGAGCGGTCCGATGTCGAGTGAAAATCATTACTATGGATATGTTTAATCCTTACTATAACTTGGCTAAACAGCTTTTTCCTAATGCAAAAATTGTACTTGATCGTTTCCACATTGTTCAGCACTTAAGCCGAGCTATAAGTCGAGTTCGTGTTCAAATTATGAACCAATTCGATAGAAAATCCCATCAATACAAGGCCATCAAGCGCTACTGGAAGCTCATCCAACAAGATAGCCGTAAATTGAGTGATAAGCGATTTTATCGCCCTACTTTTCGTATGCACTTGACGAATAAAGAGATTCTAGACAAGCTTTTAAGCTATTCCGAAGACTTGAAACACCACTATGATCTCTATCAACTATTGCTTTTTCACTTTCAGAATAAAGAGCCTAAGAAATTTTTCGGACTTATTGAAGACAATCTAAAAAAGGTTCATCCTCTTTTTCAGACTGTCTTTAAGACATTTCTAAAGGACAAGGAGAAAATCGTCAACGCCCTTCAATTACCTTATTCCAACGCTAAATTGGAAGCGACTAATAATCTCATTAAACTCATCAAACGAAATGCTTTTGGTTTTAGGAACTTTGACAACTTTAAGAAACGAATTTTCATCGCTCTAAATATAAAAATGGAGAGGACAACGATTGTCCTCTCCAGATGTTAGCTTTTATTCAACCCACTACAGTTGACAAAGAGCCCTTTTTTCTGTGTTAGCCTTGTCTTTGAATATAGAACATTGATACTAAAGAAAGAAAAATAACTCCAAGACCGATAATTAAAAAGGAACCTAAATGAACACTTGGTAGAAAGGTCATTAACCCCTTCGCAATCGGCATAAAGAGAATGGCCAGTGTAAAAATGGTACTCAATACCCTCCCCAGATAGTCTCCGTCAACCTTGGTCTGTACTTGTGTAAAGAAGTGAATATTAAAAATTGTCATAAAGAGTTCACAAACTAGATTTCCTGAAAAAGTGAGAAAATTAGGTAGTGGCAATCCCATCATGAAAACTCCTACTCCTGTGAGGATTATTAAGAACAAAAGTGTATTCATACTGGATTTAAATTTATTTGCAATCAATGCTCCGATGATTGAGCCAATTGCACCCATGGTTAAGATAGTTGCATAGGCTCCTTCTACACCATAGAGTTTATTTGAAAAAGGGAGCAAAAACTCAAAAGCTGCAAAAAAGAAATTCACACTGGAAGCCACTAACAAGAGAAAGAAAATTTCTTTTTGATGCCAGATATAGTGCAAGCCATCTTTGATGTCCGCAAAAATATCTTTCCCTGTAAAACTCTTCTGCTCTTGAACCTTTGGTTCTTCTTTGGGAAGTAAAGCCACTAGGGCAAAAGCGATGAAAAAGGTCAAAGCATCTAGTAAGAGCGTCAGATGAAGACTTGCAAATTGTAAAACAAGGAAAGAAAGCACCGGAGAACTGACTCCTACAACCTGTAAAACTAACTCCAAGCGAGAGTTATAGGTCACTATCTCGTCCTTTGCTACCACCTCTGTGATAATAGCTTTATTGGCAGGCCGAGAAAAAGCAAAGGCAATGGCCTGGACAATATTAGCAAAGATCAAAGCTCCAATCATCCAGCTATCATTTCTGATAAAAGAAATGGCCAGACAGAGAATCCCACAAACCAAGTCTGTTGTCATCAAAATCTTGCGACGGGAAAAACGATCCGAAATCACGCCACCAAAGGGATTAACTAGAATGGATGTAACGAGTTCCGAGATCTGATAAATCCCTAGAACGGTTTGCCCAATCGTTCCCATCGATGCCAACCAAACACTATTTCCATAATCATAGAGCATATTTCCTATCTTGTTTATAGCTCCACGACTAATCAACTGTACTGCATATCGATTCATAAAAACTCCTCTCAAATTTTGAAACTATTGTATCAAAACTTGAAGGAGTTTCTCATTTTTCCCATATTTGGGAAATTAATTTTTGACAAATTTATCGTAATGTTCCTGATAGTAGGCTACCTGCTCTGAAAGACCTAGTAGGTCAAAAATATGCATCGCTTCCTGCATTTGTTTACAACCTTCTTTTTTTTGTCCCTTCTGATAAAGGGCAAAGCCTTTAAGAAAGTGGAAAACATTACGCTCATAGAGTTTGATGCTCTTACCTATGATCTTCTCTATATAAGCTTCAAAGTAGCTGGCATTTTCAAAAGCAAGATGTTCTAAACAATGCTGGTAACAATTAAGAGCTAAAATCAAGACCAGTTTTCGATGGCGTCCAATTTCTTTGTAGAAATCCTCCCTCTCCATCACTTCTCTACCAAGGCGAGTAACATAGTCCACATCATAAAAGCTATAGAGATTGCCAAAGAGGATCAACTCATACATGGTCCATTCATCTGTTTGGAAAAGGTAATCTGCCACCTTATCCAGATCACCTTGCTTCATAGTGAAGCTAGCATCTCTTTGACAAATCAGACCTTGTAACAAAATCCAGTTCAGCTCAAAATAGAGGGGATTTGTTGAACTCTTAGCTTTTTCAAGTTGTTCTTCTTGAAGCTTTTGAAAACCTGCAATATCATTTGAGTAGTAAAGCGGAATAATCTGAGCCATCAAGCTCACATGCTCATGATGTTGAAAATTTCTAGTCTTATCCATAAAATTCTCAATCGTCACATGAATATTATCTAATATTTCAAAGAAACGAGATGCAGCTAGATCCGACTCCCCCAATTCAAAGCGGGATAATTGAGAGGTCGAACAGGCCTCTCCTGCAGCTTCTTTTAGAGAGTAATTTTTACTGATTCGAAATTCACGAAAAACTTTTCCAAGATTTTCCATCTTACACCTGCTCCGACAATTCTTCCCACTCCAGCATAGCATCTTCCTGACGATGGCTAATTTTATCCAGTTCTGCTTGCAATTGCATGAGTTCATCCGCATCATTGGTGGTATGCATTTGTTCAGAGATAGCTTGGGCTTGAGTTTCTAGTTCTTCGATTTCTGTCTCAAGACTTTCAATTTTTCTCATCAATTTACGCAGTTCTTTTTGATTCTCTTTTTGGGCTTGGTAGTCATTAACTGGAGAAGCCTCTTTTTCTTGGCTATAAGCTGAAGCTTCTTCTGCTTGACTAGCTGCTAGCTCTGCTTTTTTATCAACATAATAGTCATAATCACCCAGATAAAGTGTTGATCCATTCTCAGATAATTCCAGCACATGAGTGGCTACACGGTTGATGAAATAACGGTCATGGCTGACAAAGAGTAAAGTCCCATCAAAGTCAATCAAGGCATTTTCCAGAACTTCCTTGCTATCGATATCTAAGTGGTTTGTCGGCTCATCGAGAATCAAGAAATTATTGTTTTCCATGGAAAGTTTAGCCAGAAGCAAACGAGCTCGCTCACCACCTGACAGCATTCCAACTGATTTCTTAACATCATCCCCCGAGAAAAGAAAGGCACCTAAGCGATTACGGATTTCTACTTCTGGCATCAATTTAAAATCATTCCAGAGTTCGTCTAAGACTGTATTGCTAGGTGTCAGTTTGCTCTGAGTCTGATCATAGTAACCAACCTCAACATTAGCACCAAAGCGCTTTTCACCCTTGATAAAGGGAATTTGGTCCACAATGGATTTAATAAAGGTTGACTTACCAATACCGTTAGGACCAACAATGGCAATAGCGTTCATCCTACGAAGATCAAGGTTGATGGGTTCTGATAAGATTTCACCATCATAGCCAATAGCAGCATTCTCCACTGTCAAAACAACATTACCAGATACTCTATCAGAGTGGAAGGTCATATTAGCTGATTTTTTACCAGCTTCAGGCTTGTCCAAACGTTCCATTTTTTCCAGTTGTTTGCGTCGAGATTGGGCACGTTTGGTCGTTGAAGCACGGACAAGATTTCGATTAACAAAGTCTTCCAAAGCAGCAATTTCCTTCTGTTGCTTTTCGTAGTTTTTAGCTTCAGTTGCGAGCTTCTGCTCCTTCTGCTCCACAAAACTAGAGTAGTTTCCTACATATCTATCTAAAGAATGTTTTGTTAAGTCGAGTGTTATGGTCGCAACCTTATCGAGAAAATAACGGTCATGGCTGACGATAATCAAGGCACCACTGTAGTTGACCAAATAGTTTTCTAACCAGGCAATCGTTTCAATATCTAGGTGGTTAGTCGGCTCGTCCAAGACCAAGAGATTAGGCTTTTCAAGGAGCATTTTGGCTAGTGCTAGACGAGTATTTTGACCACCAGAAAGCTCAGAGATTCGCATCTGCCACATAGACTCGTCAAACTTGAATCCATTTAAGATAGAGCGAATATCGGCTTCATAGGTAAATCCTCCAGCCTGACGGAAATTTTCTGATAGGCGATCATAGTCAGACATAAGTTTGTCTAGTTCTGCACCAGTCTTTTCACCCATGTCCAACTCCATCTGTCGAAGTTGTCTTTCAGTACGACGCAAGTCATCAAATACATGTAGCATTTCATCGTAAATGGTGTTCTCAGACTCAAAGCGACTATCCTGTGCTAGATATGAGAGGGAAATATCTTTTTTCTTATTGATTTCACCAGTGGTTGGCTCCTCTTCTCCAACCAATATCTTGAGCAAAGTAGACTTCCCAGCACCATTTTTTCCAACGAGGGCAATACGGTCTCTTTCATCTACTTGTAGGTTTATATTATCAAAAAGAACCTCTCCTGCAAAAGAACGTTCAATTTTATTAGCTTGTAAAATAATCATGTAACTATTTTACTATCTTTTTCCATTTTTAACAATTCTAACTAAAAAAGTTCGAGCTTTTCACCCGAACTTTTTATATTAGTAACCGATGCCTCCACGGAATGTGCGAGCCATATCTTTTAAATCATAGTTTTTAGAAGATGTATCGATAGTCCATTTACCATCTTTCTTAGTCATTTTAATTTCATACCCTTCTCTTTTCATATTATCACTAGTATCAAGAGGAGTTGAGTCAAATTGGCTTGGTGCATTCTCTAAAATGTATTTCTCGCCAGCTTTCATAGCTTCTGAGTAGTTACTGTATTTACCTTTATTTTCTTCATAGAATTTACGGCTTAATTCATGAACATTCAAATTGTCTAAGTCAATTGTTTCAGGTCTTACATAAATAACCGCGTAGTCTGGTAGGTAAGTTTTTACTTTATAATCAACTTTTGCTCTTTTAGCATTGGCTTTGATATATGCTTCTGCAAAGGTACGAAGTTCTGCATCAGAAGGCTTGTAGTTATAGAATCCTTTACCAAATGACTCGATAAATTTCTTAATGAATTCTTCTCGGTCAGTCTTCACATCATTTGAGATACCATCTGTTTCATTAGAAGACTTCTTATCATCAGATTTTTTATCTTCAGATTTCTTGTCTTCGGACTTATCTGATTTTTTATCATCGAGTGCGACAATTTGAGTTTTTTCATTAGTGAAACTTACGTTTGATGCTCCTCCAGTGTTTTCTCCATCAAGAAAAACAGCATCAACATATTTTTTCATTGCTTCTTTCGCTTCATCGATATGATCTTCATATTTACTTGGATCAACCTTGATAGCTACGTCATTATTCTCTTTTGCATTTTCTTTTACATCTTCATAAAAGCTTGGTGCAAAGTGAAGCTCATATTTAGCATCCTTATCAACTTCGTAAACAACATAACCAGCTACACTCTTACCTTTAGAGAGGCTATCACCATAGTCCATAAATTTAGTTTTACTATCTGATTCATAAACTTGGATTGGTTCAACCTTTTCATCTTTTTCATTATAGAGTGTGATATCTCTGTTTGTAAAACTAAACTTTTTATCACGATTATTTTTAATTTCTACTTGAAGAGCAAGGTAATGAGAAGAGGAATCTTCATCTTTGGGCAAAACATACATTCCATCTTTAACCGAAACTTCAAAGTTGGAGTTTGATGCAGTACCGTTATCGCTTGCTTTTTTGTTTGATCCACAAGCAACTAGCGCTAATGCTGATAAAACTAAAGCAGAATGCTTAAGAATTTTGTTCATAAATAGAAAATCTCCTTTAATTATTTATTATATTCTACCATACACAGAATAAATGTCAAAATAGAAACCGAAATTATTAAAAATATCTTAAATTTATGTAATATTTTCTAATTTTTTCAAAGAAATTTATTTGATACATTAAAGAATTCCTGTATGTATCAAGTGATAAACGGAAATATTATTAACACTTGCTTTTTTATAAAATATTCATTTATTCATTACAAATTTTCATTTTTCCTCTGTCTACGACTAATGAATTTTTGTAAAAAATAATATAAACTTAAAAATATAATAAAATTTTAAAGTACCTAAATAAAAGTAAATTTCTTACATTTAAACTCACGCTAACGTTTTACTAAAACTTCAAATCGTGGTATAATGTAAGCGATTAGATTATATATTAAAGGAGATTTCCTATGGCTTATCAAGAAAACTACCAAAAATGGCTTGATTTCGCAGAACTTCCAGATTACCTTCGTCAAGATTTGGAAAACATGGACGAGAAAACTAAAGAAGACGCATTCTATACCAATCTTGAATTTGGTACTGCAGGTATGCGTGGACTGATCGGTGCTGGTACTAACCGCATTAACATCTATGTAGTCCGTCAAGCAACTGAAGGTTTGGCTCGTTTGATTGAGTCAAAAGGTGGAAACGAAAAAGAACGTGGTGTAGCCATCGCTTATGATAGCCGTCACTTTTCTCCAGAATTTGCCTTTGAATCTGCAGCAGTTCTTGCTAAACACGGTATTAAATCTTATGTTTTTGAAAGTCTCCGTCCAACTCCAGAACTTTCATTTGCTGTTCGTCACCTCAACTGCTTCGCAGGTATCATGATTACTGCCAGCCACAACCCTGCTCCGTTTAACGGTTACAAGGTATACGGTGAAGATGGTGGACAAATGCCTCCACACGACGCGGACGCTTTGACAACTTACATCCGTGCTATTGAAAATCCATTTGCTGTTGAAGTTGCTGATGTAGAAGCAGAAAAAGCTTCTGGCTTGATTGAAGTTATTGGCGAAGCAGTCGATACCGAATACCTCAAAGAAGTTAAAGATGTTAACATCAACCCAGCTTTGATTGAAGAGTTTGGTAAGGACATGAAGATTGTCTACACTCCTCTTCACGGTACTGGTGAAATGTTGGCTCGTCGTGCTCTTGCTCAAGCAGGATTTGACTCTGTTCAAGTCGTTGAAGCTCAAGCAACTCCAGACCCAGACTTCTCAACTGTTAAATCTCCAAACCCAGAAAGTCAAGCAGCCTTTGCTCTTGCAGAAGAACTTGGTCGCCAAGTAGGAGCTGATGTTCTTGTTGCAACTGACCCTGACGCTGACCGTGTCGGTGTTGAAGTCCTTCAAAAAGACGGTAGCTACCTCAACCTTTCAGGTAACCAAATCGGTGCTATCATGGCTAAGTACATCTTGGAAGCCCACAAAAATGCTGGGACACTTCCAGAAAACGCAGCTCTTTGCAAATCTATCGTATCAACTGACTTGGTAACGAAGATTGCTGAAAGCTACGGCGCAACTATGTTCAACGTCTTGACTGGTTTCAAATTTATCGCTGAAAAAATCCAAGAATTCGAAGAAAAACACAATCACACTTACATGATGGGATTTGAAGAAAGCTTCGGTTACTTGATTAAACCATTCGTGCGTGATAAAGACGCTATCCAAGCTGTTCTTGTTGTTGCTGAACTTGCAGCTTACTATCGTTCACGTGGTTTGACTCTTGCCGATGGTATCGAAGAAATCTACAAAGAATACGGCTACTATGCTGAAAAAACAATCTCTGTTACCCTCTCTGGTGTTGACGGTGCTGAGCAAATCAAAGCAATTATGGCCAAATTCCGCAACAGTGCACCAAAAGAATGGAATGCAACAACTATCACTGTCGTTGAAGACTTTAAAGCACAAACATCCACTGCCGCTGATGGCACTGTAACAGCCTTAACTACTCCTCCAAGTGATGTATTGAAATACACGCTTGCTGATGGATCATGGATTGCAGTTCGCCCTTCAGGTACTGAACCAAAAATCAAGTTCTACATTGCAGTTGTTGGAGAAAGCAACGAAGATTCACAAGCTAAGATTGCTAACATCGAAGCTGAAATCAATGCTTTTGTAAAATAAAAAACTATTTAAAGGTCGGGAAAAATCCTGACCTTTATTTTTGATGTTAAAGTAAAAACTGACTGTAATTTATGTCTTCTTCTATCTCTTTTGACCAGAACTTTAGTTCCTATATCTTTAAAGATACAGGAATATAGGACTAGAAAATCAGACTTAGTCTACTGCTTTCTGCACCACCATCTATTCGCGTATCAAAACTGAGCAATTTTAGAAACTTTATGGCATACTAGACATATCAATGAAAGCGAGGTAATCTCATGGAACAATTTTTAGAAAACATCAAAGATCTTGAAGTTACAACTGTAGCGCGTGCTCAAGAAGCACTTGACAATCAAGAAACAGCAACTTTCTTTATCGGACGCAAAACTTGTCCTTATTGCCGTAAATTTGCTGGTACATTGGCTGGTGTGGTGGCTGAATCCAAAGCGCACATCTACTTCATCAATAGCGAAGAGCCAAGTCAACTTGAAGCTTTACAAGACTTCCGCTCACGCTATGAAATCCCTACTGTACCAGGATTCGTCCATGTTGCAAATGGACAAATCAATGTCCGTTGCGACTCTTCAATGTCAGCTCAAGAAATCAAAGAATTTGCTGGCTTGTAAAATAGTCTATAAAAAAGAAGGCTTGTGCCTTCTTTTTTATATATCCGTCAATGGTGTTGCAGTGTCTGGTGAAGTATCGTAAACTTGAAAGTCTACTCCAACTCCAAGATCTGCTTGAGCTAACTGATTAACCATGGTCATGTGGGCCAGCTCTTTGATATTATTTTCCTTGGACAAATGGCCTAGGTAAATCTTCTTGGTACGATTACCTAGTGTGCGAATCATAGCATCTGCTCCATCTTCATTTGAGAGGTGACCAAGGTCAGACAAGATACGCTGTTTAAGTCGCCAAGCATAAGATCCAGCTCGCAGGATTTCAACATCATGATTTGACTCGATCAGGTAGCCATCTGCGTTCTCCACAATGCCAGCCATTCGGTCACTAACATAGCCCGTATCCGTCAGCATGACAAAGCTCTTATCATCCTTCATAAAACGATAAAACTGTGGCGCGACTGCATCATGACTCACACCGAAACTCTCGATATCGATGTCACCAAAGGTTTTGGTTTTTCCCATCTCGAAAATATGCTTTTGAGATGAGTCAACCTTACCGAGATACTTACTATTTTCCATAGCCTGCCAAGTTTTCTCATTGGCATAAAGATCCATGCCGTACTTACGAGCCAGAACGCCCACACCGTGGATATGGTCTGAATGTTCATGCGTAATCAAGATAGCGTCTAAATCCTCTGGTTTACGATTGATTTCACTCAAAAGGCTTGTAATTTTTTTGCCAGATAGGCCCGCATCTACTAAAATTTTCTTTTTTGGTGTTTCCAAGTAAAATGAATTTCCACTGGAACCCGATGCTAAAATACTGTATTTAAAACCGATATCACTCATTCTAGTCTTCTAGTTCATCCTCCCAAATCTCTTCTTTCACGGCATCCTTATCGTATGGCAGTACGATAGTAAAGGTTGAACCCTTACCGTATTCACTCTTAGCCCAGATAAATCCATTATGTTGTTTGACGATTTCTTTAGCAATAGCAAGTCCTAGACCAGTACCACCTTGAGCACGACTTCTTGCCTTGTCAACACGATAAAAACGGTCAAAAATCTTTGGTAGATCTTCTTTAGGAATCCCAAGCCCTTGGTCCGAAATTGATAAAATCATCTGATCATCTGTAGTCTTCATGCTTACAGTGATTTTTCCACCATCTGGTGAATACTTGATAGCATTATTCAGGATATTGTCAATCACCTGGGTCATCTTATCCGTATCAATCTCAATCCAAACAGAGTTAATCGGATAATCTCTCACCAACTCGTACTTCTTCTCCTCATCCTGACTTTTCATTTTATCAAAACGATTGAGAATAAAGGTGATAAAGGCAGTAAAGTTAATCAACTCAACATCCAAGTGACTGGTCTCATTGTCGATCCGTGAGAGGTGCAAGAGGTCCGTCACCATCCGCATCATACGATTGGTTTCATCCAGAGAAACCTTGATAAAATCTGGAGCAACTGGTTCTGTTAGGGCTCCTTCGTCCAAGGCCTCAAGATAGGATTTTACACTGGTCAAGGGTGTACGCAACTCATGACTAACGTTAGAAACGAAAAGCCTTCTCTCACGTTCTTCCTTCTCTTGTTCAGTCGTATCATGTAGAACTGCTACTAAACCAGAGATAAAGCCAGACTCTCTACGAATCAAGGCAAAACGCACGCGCAAGCTGATATACTCGCCATTCACATTTTGGGAATAAATCATCAATTCAGGACTTTGGGTAATGAGATCTCTCAGCTCATACTCTTCTTCAATCTTGAGCAACTCTAAGATATTTTGATTAAGAGCATCATCCTTTTCAACTCCAAGTTGTTTCTTGGCCATGTCATTAATCATGATAATTTGACCACGACGATTGGTCGCAAGTACTCCGTCTGTCATGTAGGACAAGATACTATGCAACCTTTTACTCTCTTGTTCCAGATTTTCTTGAGTCAAACGGATTACTTCTGACAAATCATTAAGATTGTTAGTGATATTGGTAATCTCTGAACTTCCCTGCATATCCAAAACCTGAGAATAATCACCAGCAATCAAATCCTTAACCTTCTGGTTTAGCTGTCTAAGGCGAATATTATCACGACGGCTCTCAAGTAAGAGAAAAGTCACCAGCAAAATAAAGCCAATTAGGATGAGGATATAGATAAAGTCACTCGTCAAAATTGTTTGTCTAATTACTTCAATCATTATTTCTCATATAATATCCTACTCCACGACGAGTTAGGATGTATTCAGGTCTACTTGGTGTGTCTTCGATCTTCTCGCGCAAACGTCTAATTGTTACATCAACTGTACGGACATCTCCAAAATAGTCATATCCCCAAACAGTTTCAAGAAGATGTTCTCGGGTAATAACTTGACCAAGATGAGAAGCTAAATGATGTAAGAGTTCGAATTCACGGTGGGTTAGGTCTAACTCTTCACCATATTTCTTAGCCACGTAGGCATCGGGTAAAATCTCCAAATCGCCAATCTGCAGACTTTGTAATTTCGTTTCAGGTTCTTGGTTATCAACTGAAACAATATCTGTACGACGGAGAAGAGCTTTAACACGGGCCTGTAGTTCACGATTTGAAAATGGCTTGGTTACATAGTCATCCGCTCCAAGTTCAAGCCCAATAACCTTATCAAACTCGCTGTCCTTTGCTGAAAGCATGATAATAGGAACACTACTTGTCTTACGAATAGTTTTTGCAACTTCAAGTCCATCAATCTCTGGAAGCATCAAATCCAAGATAATAATATCTGGTTGCTCAGCTTCAAATTGTTCAAGAGCTTCACGACCATTAAAAGCAGTTACAACTTCATAACCTTCCTTGGTCATATTAAATTTTATAATATCTGAGATGGGTTTTTCATCATCTACAATTAGTATTTTTTTCATTTAGTCACCTTTTTCCTTATCTCATTATACCAAAAAAATGTAAAGAAGACACGAAAGACCGATACTAGCAGCTTCTTTTCAAGTAGGCTTGCCAAATCTTTTGCTGAGGTTTAGCTAGGGGATAATTGATAAATTCTTCCGGACTTAACCAAAGGACTTCTCTATCTGCATATTCCTGTGTTTCAGTAACTCGGCCTGCAATTATCTGGATATGCCATTTACGATGGCTAAAAATGTGCTTGACCTCTTCAAATCGTAGATCTTGCCAATCAACTTCAAGATCATAGTCCTGTTCAAAACTCTCCTGTGGAGATGGTCCAAGCTGTAAAATTGATTCCGCTACTTGACTAAAAAGATCCAAATCTTGATTTTGGTCTGAGAAGTCATCAACTTCAATCAAGGGAAAATGCCAAAATCCAGCCAAGAGTTTTTCACTCTCATTCTTTTCTAATAAAAACTGACCCTGACTATTTTGTACTACAAGAGCCTTTAGATAAATAGGGATTGGCTTTTTCTTTGGAGCCTTGATAGGATAGCGATCCATGGTCCCATGTTGGTAAGCAGCACTGAACTCCTTAACAGGACTCTCCTCCGGTCTTGGATTAACAGGAGCCTCAATATCTGAACCTAAATCCATCAAAGCCTGATTGAAATCACCTGGACGATCAGGGTCTATCAGAACTTCCATCATCGCTTGAAATATTTTTCGATTGCTAGGATTTCCAATATCATGATTGACTTCAAACAAACGTGCCAAAACACGCATGACATTGCCGTCTACTGCAGGCTGTGGAAGGTTAAAGGCAATACTAGAAATTGCACCAGCTGTATAAGGACCAATCCCTTTTAAGCTTGAAATGCCTTCATAAGTTGACGGAAATTCTCCTTGAAAGTCGGACATGATTTGTCGCGCAGCTGTTTGCATATTGCGGACACGAGAATAATAGCCAAGTCCTTCCCAGGCTTTTAATAAGCGCTCCTCAGGAGCATTTGATAAGCTTTCTACAGTCGGAAACCAGTCTAAAAAACGTTCATAATAGGGAATGACGGTATCAACTCGAGTCTGCTGCAACATAATTTCAGATACCCAGATATGATAAGGATTCTTACTCCGTCTCCAGGGTAAATCCCGCTTGTTTTCGTCATACCAGGCTAATAATTTTTGACGGAAAGAGAGAATTTTCTCCTCTCCCCACATGGTCACACCATATTTCTCCAAATCTAACATATTTCTAGTATAGCATAACCTTTTAGGATACTCAAAAAATCAAGATAAGGCCAGATAAAACACTCTCTTAAACTCTATTAGAAAATTAGCAATTTAACCTTTCCAAACCAGCTGATTCTATCATTTTCCCTAATTTTTTGATATAATAAATTTAATGATTCTTCAAAGGAGGCATCTATGCGTTTTAATCAATTCAGTTACTATCCTGTAAGCCAGCAAGAAGCTTTACAGGAATTATCCAGCCTTGGATTCAAGCTAGACCAATCAAATTCTGCGAAAGAACTGTTTGAAGCTTTTGTTAGAACTTGTTTTTTCAATTACAAAAATACAGATTATCCCCTCTCAACTTTAGCTGTTGATAAAGAAACTGATCTGCTCACTTTCTTCAATTCTGATCGTGAATTAACTGCAGAAATTTTCTATACTGTTGCCTTTCAGTTGCTTGGTTTCAATTACTTGACAGACTTTGAAGACGGTCTTGTTTTTCACAAAGAAACAGCATTCCCTATTGTATACGGAGATTTGATTGACAATCTCTATCAACTCCTTAACACGCGCACTAAAAAGGGAAATACCTTAATCGATCAATTGGTTAGCGACGGTCTTATCCCTGAGGACAACTCTTACCACTACTTCAATGGCAAGAGTTTGGCAACCTTTTCTGCAAACAATGCTATTCGGGAAGTTGTTTATGTGGAAAGTCGTATTGATTCTGATAATGATGGACTGCCAGATCTTATCAAGGTAAACATTATTCGTCCATCTTACCACGGCAAAATTCCAGCTGTTATGACGGCAAGTCCTTACCATCAAGGAACCAATGATAAGGCTAGCGATAAAGCTCTTTACAAAATGGAAGCTGAGCTAGAAGTCAAGGAACCGCATGAAATTTCTCTAGAAAAACCAACATTAGACTTGGTTGAACCTGTTGGAGAAGCTGAACTCGTTCCAGAAGCTGAAGAAAAACTCACTCATATCAATAGCAGCTACACACTTAATGACTACTTCCTTCCAAGAGGATTTGCAAATATCTACGTATCTGGTCTTGGAACCAAGGATTCTCAAGGTCAAATGACCAACGGAGATTACCGACAAGTTGAAGCCTATAAAAATGTCATTGATTGGCTCAATGGTCGTTGTCGTGCCTTCACAGACCATAGTCGTGAACGTCAGGTCAAGGCTGACTGGTCAAATGGTAAAGTAGCAACTACTGGTCTTTCTTACCTAGGAACAATGTCTAATGGTCTGGCTACTACAGGAGTTGATGGTTTAGAAGTCATTATTGCTGAAGCAGGTATTTCTTCTTGGTACAACTATTATCGTGAAAATGGTCTAGTAACAAGCCCTGGTGGCTATCCAGGGGAGGACTTCGATTCATTAGATGAATTAACTTATTCTCGTAATCTCTTAGCTGGTGACTTTATCCGTGGAAACGAGGCTCATAAAGATTCTATAGAAGAACTGAAGAAAAATCTAGACCGTAAAACTGGGGATTATAACCAATTTTGGCATGACAGAAACTACCTACTCAATGCTGAAAAAGTTAAGGCTGAAGTTGTCTTTACCCACGGTTCGCAAGACTGGAATGTAAAACCACTTCATGTCTATCAAATGTTCAATGCTCTTCCAAGCAATATTAAGAAACATCTCTTTTATCATAACGGGGCCCATGTTTATATGAACAACTGGCAGTCTATTGATTTCCGTGAATCCATGAATGCTCTTTTGACGCAGAAATTATTGGGGCATGAAACTGATTACCAACTTCCAAGAGTCGTTTGGCAAGACAATACAGCTCCTCAAACATGGATGACTCTTGAAGATTTTGGAAATCAAACTGACCACAAAACTTTCACATTAGGTACTGAAGAAGCTGTCATTCAAAACCACTATCAAGACTCTGATTTTGAACGATTTGGAAAAACTTACCAAACCTTTAACAATGAACTCTATCAAGGGAAAGTCAATCAGGTTACCATTGACCTTCCAGTGACAGAAGACCTTCATCTCAATGGGCGTGTTAAACTAAACCTCCGTCTCAAATCAAGTACAAATAAAGGCTTACTATCTGCCCAACTTCTCGAACTTGGTCAAAAGAAATACCTACAACCGTATCCAGGAGTCTTGTCTGCTCGTACGATTGATAATGGTCGTTACCACATGCTGGAAAATCTTTGCGAGCTACCGTTTAGCCCAAATGCACAGCGCGTTATCACCAAAGGCTATCTCAATCTTCAAAATCGTCATGATTTACTGAAAATTGAGGAAGTTAAGCCTGATGAATGGATGGAATTCCAATTTGAACTCCAACCAACTATTTACAAACTAAAAGAAGGCGATACAGTACGTCTCGTTCTTTATACTACAGACTTTGAGATTACTGTACGTGACAATACAGACTATCACTTGACTGTCGACCTTGCACAGTCCAATCTTGAGATACCTTTTCAAAGGGAGGTAACTGTAGATGAACAAAGCCGAGCAAAGACACCAGCTCATCCGAGCCCTAATCACTAAACAAAAAATTCATACCCAAACTGAATTACAAGAACTACTGATTGAAAACGGAGTACAGGTCACACAAGCAACACTTTCAAGAGACATTAACCTGATGAATCTTTCTAAGATTCGTGAAGGTGAACACTCCTATTATTCAATCAACACTGGCTCTACATCCAAGTGGGAAAAACGGCTAGAAGTCTATATGGAGGAAGCCCTCTACATGATGCAACCCGTCCAACACCAAGTTGTTATCAAAACCTATCCAGGTTTGGCACAATCCTTCGGATCTATCTTGGACGCCCTAAATTTTCCTGAAATAGTCGCTACTATCTGTGGAAATGATGTCTGTTTGGTTATCTGCGAGGATAAGGAGCAAGCTCAATCTTGCTTTGAACGCCTCAAACAATTTGCACCACCTCTATTTTTTGATCGGTAACAAAAACCCGTGATGACTTTCATCACGGGTTTATTTTATGATTTGCTATTTTCAGCTTGCTTTTTAGTTCTTGCTAGTCTCAAAGCTCTATTTGGATTGAGGCGATTAAACAGTTCTTCTAACTTCTTCTCATTCCAGACATCTGCTGCAGAAACAAAATTTCCATCAGCATCACGGAAAGATATCGGTTTATCTCCCATAGCTATCTCCTAGTCCACAAATTCAAACTCAAACTTACCGATACGAACCAAATCTCCATCCTTGGCGCCACGGGCACGGAGAGCTTCATCAACTCCCATGCCACGCAACTGACGAGCAAACTTCATAACAGACTCATCACGGTCAAAGTTAGTCATGTTAAAGAGTTTGATGAGTTTTTCACCTGAAAGTACCCAAGTTGCATCATCATCACGACTAATTTCAAATGGTTTTTCTTCTTCATCAAAGCCATAATAAACTTCTTCTTCCATTTCTGACTCGTCATAAAGAAGGAATTCTGGAGTCTTATCAAGAAGATCTGCTGTTGCATCTAGTAAAGGTGCTAAACCTTGTTTGGTCAAACCTGATATTGGGAAGATTGCTGGTAATTCCTCGAACTCATCAAAGTTAGTTGCCAATTTTTTCTTGAATTCTTCGAGATTTTCTTGACTCTCTGGCATATCCATCTTATTAGCGACAATGATTTGGGGACGCTCCATCAGACGAAGGTTATAAGATTCCAACTCCTTGTTAATAGCTAGATAATCTTCGTAAGGATCGCGACCTTCACTGGCTGACATATCGATGATGTGAAGGATAACGCGAGTACGCTCAATATGGCGAAGGAACTGAGTTCCCAAGCCCACGCCTTGACTAGCACCTTCAATCAATCCAGGTAGGTCTGCCACTGCAAAGGACTCCCCTGATTGGGTACGGACCATACCAAGATTAGGAACGATTGTTGTAAAGTGGTAGGCACCAATTTTAGGTTTTGCAGAGGTAATTACACTGAGCAGAGTTGATTTTCCAACTGAAGGGAATCCAACCAAACCAACATCAGCAAGAATCTTAAGTTCTAACTGTAATTCACGTTCTTGACCAGGTTCTCCATTTTCTGAGATTTCTGGCGCAGGATTTTTAGGTGTTGCAAAACGGATATTTCCGCGACCACCACGACCACCGTGAGCAACAATAAACTCTTGGCCGTGCTCAATCAAGTCAGTGATAACTTTTCCAGTTTCTGCATCACGTACAGTTGTACCTTGAGGCACTCGAACAATCAAGTCCTCTGCTCCTCTACCATGCATTCCTTTGGTCATCCCTTTTTCACCCGATTGGGCTTTGAAATGACGATTGTAACGGAAGTCCATCAGGGTACGTAAACCTTCATCTACAACAAAGACAACGTTACCACCACGGCCTCCATCACCTCCCCATGGACCGCCATTAGGGACGTATTTTTCACGGCGAAAGGCAACCATCCCATCGCCACCATTTCCAGCCTTGACCTTGATCTTGGCTGTATCTAAAAACATACTCATATTCTTTTCTCACTCTAAAAAGGGCTGGGAAATCCCAGTCACCAACTATTACAACTTGCTAGAAAATCTAGCATTTTAAAATCTGCTAAATACACCTATGGCTGTAGCAAAGATACCTGCTAGGGTTACAAATAACATAATCAAAACGACAAACATTGTTAGTTTTTCAAAGAAAGTTTTTTTACGTTTCCCATTATCACCAAATGCCATTTTTTCTCCTTTACTATTCTTAAAATTCATCTGATACAGGAGCGATTGCCCACAAAATCAAGTAAGCAATAAGTCCAGCACCATAACAGAAAGCTAGAACTCCCCAAATCACACGTACAATTGTAGGATCAATATCAAAATAATTAGCTAAACCAGCGCATACACCACCGATTTTTTGATCTCTACCACTTCTCATAAATTTCTTTTTCATTTTTTTTCCTTTCTTTGATTCGATTAATCGTTCAAATATTTTCTTAAATGACTCAACTGTTTTCTAGAAGCTTTCAACATACGTCTTGAACCCTTGACTGGCATAGACACTGCTTGTTGTGGTATATAGAATACTGTCTTTAAAATGCGTTTCGTAACAGGTTCATCTGCAGTCAATTCTTTTTCAAAATTATTTGAAATAATAACATCTAGATAGAATTCATGCACTCTCTTAGCAAAATTCTCAGCCGAAATTTCATACAATTTTTCAGCCAAAAGTTTCTCATCCATCTTTGGAGTTGCAATTAAAGCTTCTAAAATAGCCCCTGCTAGATCTCTCTCTTCATAATAAAGCGTTCCAAACATTTTATGATTGATGAGGTTATCAAGATAGGGATTTCCATGAGCTATGACCGGAGTCTTACTTGCAAGACTTTCAAGATAGGTCAAGCCTTGAGTTTCACTAGTTGAAGCTGAGATAAAGAAGTCAGCCGCCTTATAATAGAGCGCTGTCTCACTTGGGGCAATCATCCCTGTAAAAATAACAGAATCTTGAATCTGTAAATCTGCTGCTTGCTCCTTGAGATTTTCCAGATAAGGACCATCTCCAGCTACGACTAATTTAACATTTTGCTCTTCTTTTAGAACTTCTGGAAATGCTGCCAAAACGGCTTGAATGTTCTTCTCGTAAGAAACACGCGAAAGGCTAAGAAGCATCTTTTCATCTTCCTTAATACCTAGTTTAACCCGTAAGTCTGCGATATGTTCTGGTCCAATCTCAGGTCGTTCAAACTTGGCTAGCTCAATCCCTGTAGGAATAACACGCTTTTCAACTTTTACCTTATAGTCAGATAAAAGGTCGCGCACAATTTCACTCGGACAGATCACTCCATCAACATCATGAAGGAAGCCTCTCACAAGATACTTGACCATACCTGGACGAATCAACATCCCTTTAGCGATATAGTGAACATAATCCTCGTACTGGGTATGATAGGTATGAATAACAGGGATTTTCAACTCACGCGCTATCCAAATCCCTAATAAACCAAGAGAAAACTCAGTCTGCGTATGAATAATATCCAGCTTGTATTGCTTGGCAATCTCAAGAGCTTTTGTAAATCCACGATAGGCGAAACGTCGATCCTTAAAGGCAAAGAAAGGAACACTAGGGATACGGATAATCTGCCAGTCTTCATAACGATTAACATCCTTGTCTGTTGTTGTAAAGATAAAGACGGCATGTCCTTGCTTTTCAAGTTCTGTTTTTAAGGTTCGAATACTGGTCGCAACACCCGAGACCTGCGGGAAATAAGTATCTGTAAATAAACCAATTCGCATATACTACCTCATTTTTTTCCTAAAGCTGCTTGCTCCCGATAGAATTTTAGCCAGATTTCAAGAAGATGCTCTTCTGAATATTCTCTTGAAATGGCCTTAGCCTTTTCTTTTAATTCTTTTAGTTCTTCTGGATGCTCGCGATATTCCAAGATAGCCGCTTTCATCTCTTCTACATCACTTGTTGGTCTGTAATTTCCTTCAAGAATGACCTTGTAAAGATCTAGATCACGAAGCATAATGGGTGCTTCACAACTCGCAGCTTCTAAAATAGTCATTGGAAAGAGCTCGTTATAACTTGGAAGCAAGAAAAGATCAGCCAAGGCGTAGAGTTCTCTCATCCGTTCTGGATCAACAATCCCTGGGAAAATTAGATTTTCAGGAGGATTATCCATAATCTTTTTATAGCGTTCATAACCATCGGTTATTCCCCCAAAAGAGAAGCCACCAGCCCAAATAAAAGTGATATCAGGTAATTCCTCAGCTAGAGTGATAAAGTCATCGATTCCTTTACGCTTCTGAACCTGACCTGCACCAACGACTACAAACTGATTCTCATCAATTCCCATATCTTTACGAAGTTGTTCAACTTGCTCTATAGGAAGTGGATGCCATTTTTCTTTGTTGACAAAGTTAGGAATATAGGTCACTTTTTCACGTGGAATTCCAGCAGCAACCAAATCCTCAATGAAGGTAGGATTGACCACAACCAGATGCTCCATACGGTCATAAAAAGAAAATACATAGCGTTTGACAATCCCCTTTAAGAAGAATGGAATCTTCAAACTACCTTCCAAAGTATCCGGTAAGAAGTGAACATAGCCAATCTTACGTCCAGAACGTTTTTTCTGAAAGGTCGAGAGGTAATAAGGAAAATCAATCGTATGAAAATGAGTAACATCTGCTTCGATTGGAAGATTTTCTGTTACGATCAGTTGGTCTTTCGCATCTCGTTTTAAAAGCTGCACCAGTTCACGGTATGCACCAGACACACCTTGGCCCGCCACTTTTTCACTTGAACTTAGCATGTTGATGCGTAATTTCTCTTTTTCCATAGTAACCATTATACCATTTTCTTCAAATAAAATCAGCAAATAAAAAGAGAGATAGCATAAAAGCTGGGAATTCCTGGCGTCTACACTATTTCTCTTTTCATAATATAATTACTTGATACCTAAAGCGATACGAGCGTAACGGCTCATTTTCTCAACTGTCCAAGCTGGATACCATACTAATTTGACTTCAACGTTAGTAACTTCTGGAACATCTGTCATAGCATCATAGATTTGGTCAGTTAAAAGATCTGCCAAGGGACAACCCATGGTTGTCAAGGTCATATCAATTTCAGTCTCACCTGTATCGCCATCAAAACGAATCTCGTAGATCAAGCCTAGATTGACAATATCAATCCCTAATTCTGGGTCAATCACTTCTTCTAAGGCTGTCAAAATACGTGTTTTGATATTTTCAATTTGCTCTTCTGTATAAGCCATCTTCACTCTCCCTCAACTTAATCTTCAATGAAATCACGAAGTGGTTTGCTTCGACTTGGCTGGCGAAGTTTTCTCAAAGCTTTGGCCTCAATCTGACGGATACGTTCACGAGTCACGTTAAAGACTTTACCAACATCCTCCAAGGTACGCATTTTCCCATCATCAAGACCAAAACGAAGTCGAAGAACATTTTCTTCACGATCTGTAAGAGTATCCAAAACTTCATCCAATTGTTCGCGCAAAACGATACGAGTTGTATAGTCAACTGGATTTTCAATCACTTCGTCCTCGATAAAGTCACCAAGATGGCTATCGTCCTCTTCACCGATTGGTGTTTCAAGAGAAACCGGCTCTTGGGCAATCTTGAGGATTTCACGGACCTTGTCTGGTGTCATATCCATGCGTTCGGCGATTTGTTCAGGAGTTGGATCTTGTCCCAACTCTTGAAGAAGATTACGTTGTTCACGAACAAGCTTGTTAATGGTTTCCACCATGTGAACTGGGATACGGATGGTACGAGCTTGGTCAGCAATGGCACGAGTAATAGCTTGACGAATCCACCAAGTCGCATAAGTTGAGAATTTGAACCCTTTAGAGTAGTCAAATTTATCAACGGCCTTCATCAAGCCCATGTTTCCTTCTTGGATCAAGTCAAGGAACTGCATTCCACGTCCAACATAACGTTTAGCGATAGATACTACCAAACGAAGGTTCGCTTCTGCAAGGCGTTGTTTAGCTTCGATATCACCCGCTTCAACAGCAAGAGCCAATTCTTTTTCCTCTTCATTTGTAAGCAGAGGAACAACCCCGATTTCTTTCAAATACATACGGACAGGGTCATTGACCTTAGCTGAGGTTGAACCGATCAAATCTTCATCAGTCAACTCTGGTTCTTCCTCAGTACTCAAAACACGCGCACTTGGATTTCCTTCGTTGTCCGTAATTGAGATACCAGCATCTTGAATGCGTTGCAAAAGATTCTCAATACCTTCCACATCTAAAGTGAAGGGAATTACGAGGGCGTTATTGATTTCATCATCAGTTGCTGTACCAGTCTTTTTATGATTGCGAATAAATTCCGCTACTTGGACGTCAAAGGTTGTTACTTCTTTTTGTTTTGTTGCCATTCTTACTCCATTCTTCTTTTTTGGGCAATTAAGCGTTCTAGCTCTTCTAATGCGGTGTCTGTATCACCGACATGGCTAGCTTCCTGAACTTTCTTTTTAATTTGCAGATTTTCCTGATTCAAAAGAGCTCTTTTTCGAGACTCTTCCACTTCAGCTAACTCGTGAGGGGACATCTCAGGTGGCAAATCTAAGGCTAGGACTTGATACCAAGCACTCTCCACTTCTCTAGTCTGATGAGCCAAATCCTCAGATGAGATACTTCCATTATCAATCAAGAGTCCATACAAGGTCTGAAACTCTGGAGTTTCAAAGATAAAGTCATCTCTTAAGCGGTAGTCATTGAGCACCAAGGGATGTTCCACCATTCGGTAGAGAATATGAGCCTCCGCTCTCATCACTGCTGTCAGTTGCTTGGTGACAGACATAGTGATAGGACTAGGACTATAGGTCTCCCTGACCTTCTCCTTTCTCTGTCTAACACGACTTTCATTGACAATATGTTCGACTTGCTGATAGTCAAAAGATGGCAAGTGATCCGTCAAAATGTGAATGTAGGAATTCTGAGCTGTGATAGAGGGTTCCTTGGCGATTAAGGGAGCAATTTTCTCTATGAATTCAATCTGAGCTTGTAGATTTTCACTGTTTTCCGGTCTGAAATGATGGATGTAAAACTCAACTGGACTGATGCGTGTATTGGTTAAGAGATAAGCCAAGTCTTGAGGAGAGTTTTTCTGCAAATATTCATCCGGATCCATCGCGTCAGGAATCTGGACTACTTGGACAGGTATATCTTTAAGCTCGTCCAAGGTTTTAGCCGTCGCAGCTTGCCCAGCCTTATCTCCGTCATAGGTGACGATCACTTTTTTGGTAAAGCGTTTCAGATGCTCCACATGTTCACTCGTCAGTGCGGTACCCATAGAAGCAACTGCATTTTCAATACCAGCACGATAAGCCGCAATGACATCCATAAACCCTTCCATCAGGTAGATTTCAGGAGCCTTGCCCGATCCTTTTTTTACCCTCTCCAAATGATATAATTCGTAACTTTTGTTAAAAATTGCCGTCGCTCGACTATTTTTATACTTTCCAGTTTGAGAATCAGTCTCTTGCCATACACGACCAGAAAAGGCAATCACCTTTCCTTGATCATTTGAAAGAGGAAACATAATGCGATTATGAAAGGTATCAAAGAATTGGTTACTCTCAGATAGATAAAACAAACCTGAATCCAGCAAGTCCTTCTCACTATAATCATCTGCTAAACGCTGATATAGATAAGAGCGTTCTGCTGGAGCCAAACCAATCATAAAATGCTTGAGAACTTCATCCGTTAAGCCACGTTTATAGAGATAGTTCCTCGCCTCCTCACCCATCTTAGTCGTCATGAGGATAGCATGATAAAACCGAGCAGCCTTGTCATGCATATCGTAGAGATTTTGATGGGGTGACCTAGGCTGTACAGAACTTTGAACAGGCGCTGTCATCTGAATCCCAAGTCTCTCAGCTAATATCCTCACCGCATCCGCAAAGCTTACTTGCTGATATTCCTCGATAAACTTAAAAACATCTCCAGACCGACCACATCCAAAACAGTGGTAAAACTGCTTATCTTCAACGACATTAAAGGAAGGTGTCTTTTCACCATGAAAAGGACAGAGCCCTAAAAAGTTCCGTCCAGATTTTTGTAAGGAAATCACTTCTCCTATGATTTCGACAATATTGGTATTGTTTTTGATCTCTTCGATGAGTCTCTTGTCAACCATAGACAATACCTCCATTTTATCACAGTTTACTCTAACTAGTATAGCTTATTTCTGAAAAAAAGTAAACCATTTCATACACTTTACATGAGACTATTTCATAAGTTTCCAGCTATCATGAAAAACTGAATCTTCTGAGCAAATCATTCTAATATTTGAAAGAAAAACAAAAGAAATAAAATCCTATTGCACTTGATCTTCAAGATTATTTTTCAATATTCTGCTAATATACTGACCATCTTTTCTACTAATACAAGCCGTTGCAAAAGTCATAGGTGCTATATAAACTTCTCCTCTATATGATGGGTCGGTCAATACAGGCATAGAATAATAGGCATTCTTTTTATTATTAAGATCAATAAACCATTTACCTCCTAGGTGCTTACGGAAGGTTTCACCGATATAAACGGTCAAATAATCCAACATCTGGCGGTCTGCTATCAAAGAATGGTGGTCTTCGTAGTGAGCCAAGATCCAAGCCTCCAAATCATCCAAAGACTGCATGCTATAGTCTAAATGAAGGCCTTGTTCCTCAGCAAACTCCCTAGTAAAATAGTCCATCTTAAATCCAATTTGAAAAATCCATTCTTGAAAATCTTCTTGTGTGTAAGTCATCTTTTTATCTCCTACTCCTATCAAAGTTTAATATTCTTATACTGATTATACTCCAAAGTAAAACTGACGAAAAGGAAAAAAAGCAATATTTAAAATTCACCAAAAAACTTAGAAGCAAAAGCCTACTTCTAAGTTTTTAAGGATGCTTGATTTAAAAATTATCTACTCAAAAAGTTGATAGTAATCGGAAATTTTCATCTTGGCTTTTTCACCCTTATTCAAATCTTGGATGATTTGTCCATCTTTCATAACAATCAAGCGATTTCCATACTTGAGAGCATCTTCCATATGGTGAGTAATCATCAAAGCTGTTAGATGGTCCTTGTTGATAAAGTCATTTGTCAATTCCATCAAGGCGACACTTGTTTTAGGGTCAAGAGCAGCTGTGTGTTCATCCAGTAAAAGGAGCTCTGGACGTTTCAAGGTTGCCATCAAGAGGCTCAAGGCCTGTCTTTGTCCACCTGACAAGAATTCAATCGGTGTATCCAAGTGTTTTTCTAGACCATTTCCCACCTTCTCAATGGTTGCTTGAAATTCTTCTTTATAGGCTGAGAGTTTTCTTGGAAATAAACCACGTTTTTCTCCACGAAACTTAGCAATCAAGAGATTTTCTGCAACTGTCATACGAGGGGCAGTACCCATTTTGGGATCTTGGAAGACACGAGAGAGATACTTAGCACGTTTCTCAGGGCTGAAATGAGTCACATCCTCACCCATGATTCGAATGCTACCGCTGGTTAAAGGTAAAGTTCCCGCAATGCTATTAAAGAGGGTTGATTTCCCTGCACCATTTCCACCCAAAATTGTGATAAAGTCGTGTTCATAAATATCAAGTGAAACATCATTTAGGATAATCTTTTCTTCGTCAAAGCCATTTGTCACAATTTTTGTGGCATTTCTTAATTCTACAATTGCTGTCATTTGCTTAACTTGACTCCTTTCAAGTATTTATCCTTAAGGGTTGGAATTACCAAGCAAGTTGCTAGGATAAGGGCACTGTATAGACGGAGGTAGCTAGTATTAAAGCCGAGAGCAATGACTCCCCATACCAAGAATTGATAGCTGATGGAACCAACTACAATGGTAACCAAGCGTTCTGCAAGGGTAAGACTCTTAAAGAGAACCTCACCGATAATCAAGCTGGCAAGACCAACAACGATAACACCGATACCACGAGAGACATCGGCATAACCTTCTTGTTGAGCGATAAGTGCGCCAGCAAGTGCGATTACACCATTTGACAAGACCAAGCCCATAAGCTCCATACGTCCTGTATTGATACCAAAACTACGAGCCATGTCTGGATTATCCCCTGTAGCGATATAGGCCTGTCCAAGTTTGGTATCTAGGAAGAAAAGCATGAGAAGGATAACCAAAGTCACAAAGATTAAACCTGTCAGTAATTGATTAACCTCTGATGAAAATGGAAGAACATCCTGGATTTGTTTTGTTCCTAAGAGCCCAAGGTTAGCCCGTCCCATAATCATAAGCATGATAGAATGACAAGAAGTCATGACTAAAATTCCTGATAAAAGAGTTGGAATTTTCCCTTTGGTATATAATAACCCCGCTGCTAAACCAGCAAGACAACCTGCTCCTATGGCTGCTAAAGTCGCAAGAAAAGGATTAACTCCTTGCGTAATCAGAGTCACTGCTACAGCTCCTCCCAAGGGGAAAGAGCCCTCCGTTGTCATATCTGGAAAGTTCAGGATACGAAAGGTCATAAAGATTCCTAAACCTAGGATAGCCCAGACCAATCCCTGTGAAATAATTGATATTAGCATGTTTGATTCGTTTCCTTTATTCTAAAAATTGGAGGAGATGTCTCCAACTCCTCCTTTATTCTTATTCGATTACTTGACCAGCTTCTTTGAGAACTGATTCAGGAATTGTGATTCCAAGTTCTTGAGCAACTTTTTTGTTGATCACTGATTTACCAGTTGAGAAGACATTGACTGGTGTATCTGCAGGTTTTTCACCCTTCAAGACTTTGGCAATCATTTTACCAGTAGCAACACCAAGATCGTGTTGGTCAACAACGACTGATGCCAAACCTCCAGCTTCTACCATGGCAGTCGCACTTGGGTAGATTGGTTTTTTAGCTGTTTGATTGCTTGAAACGACAGTTGAGAATGCAGATGCGATTGTGTTATCGATTGGAACCCAGATTGCATCTACTTTACCAGTCATAACGTTCACTGTTGAAGCAATTTCGTTCGTTGAAGGAACTGCGAATGTTTCGACTTTCAAACCAGCTTTTTCAGCGTATGCTTTGAATTCTTCAACTTGTGATTTTGAGTTATCTTCACTACTTGAGTAAAGAGCTCCAACTGTTTTCACATCAGGAGTCAATGTTTTGATCAATTCAACCTGTTGTTCAGCAGGGTTGTGGTCAGATACCCCTGTGATGTTCCCACCTGGTTTTTCCAAGTTTTGTACAAGGTTAGCACCAATTGGGTCTGTGATAGCTGCCATGATAACAGGAAGGTCTTTTGTTGCACTTGCAAGACCTTGAGCTGCTGGTGTTGCAATACCGACAACGACATCATTTCCATTTGCCACCAATTGTTTACTCATTGTCGCAACCTTACTTTGGTCACCTTCTGAGTTCATAAAGTCGATTTTGACTTGGTCACCTTTATAGCCTTCTTCAGCAAGTCCATCTTGGATACCTTGGTAGATCAAGTCAAGCGATGGGTGGCTTACAAACTGAAGAACACCAACCTTAGCTGTTTTATTAGCTGTCTCAGTTTTAGTTTCTTGTTTCGTTAAGCTAGAATATACCAAGCTTCCTCCAACTACAAGTGCTAATGCTACGATAATACCGAGTAGACGTTTGTTTTTCATAATTTTCTCCTTATTTCTTCTTATCTTATTATTTTTTTATTCAATCACTTATTCAAGCGACGCCATCGTTTGATTTCCATAATTTTTTCCTCCCCATAGAAAAAGTCCTCACACAAAAAACTTGTGTGAGGACGTCGATGCGCGGTGCCACCTCAATTATAGGAACTAGTCCTATCGCTCTTACTCGCTAAAACGAGTTGCACTGTAAGGTGTGCTCACCGAATTCTTATGATTTCAAATTCTTAATAACATTCAGCCCAATTTCATCACTTCCACCTATCTGTTTCCACCAACCACAGACTCTCTAAAAAATTTCAATGATTACTTTCTGAATGCTTAAATTATATCATTTTACTAAAACTTGTCAAGGGTTTTCATAAAATATTTTAAATATTAACAAAAATTCCTACGTTTTTTATAAAATCTAACTTGTATCAGCCTGAATTACGTAATCCTGTAGCAATTCCGTTAATAGTCGTATGGATCAATCTTTCTTCATCTGAAGATAGCTCACCTCGACGTTGACGCTTAATCAATTCCAACTGAATATAGTTAAGGATATTAAAATAAGGCATGCGGTAGTTGAGACTGTCTTTCAAATAAGTATTTTCTGCCAAGAGTTCCTCATGGCCTTCAATAGCCAAGATAACGTCCTTAGTCAACTGCCATTCATCTAAAATGGTATAGTAAATTGCTTGAACTTCTTCACTTTCACACAGTTTAGCGTACTCAAAGGCAATGTTCATATTTGATTTTGACAAGACCATATCGACGTTGGATAGGAGTGACTGGAAGAATGGCCAATTTTGATACATATCACGAAGATATTCAATATTTTTTGGATTTTGGTCGATAAATTCCTTAAAGCTTGAACCAACACCATACCAACCTGGGAACATAACACGACTTTGTGACCATGAGAATACCCAAGGAATAGCACGTAGACCACCGATTTCAGTGATCGTTTTACGAGCTGCTGGACGAGAACCAATATTGAAACTTGAAATAGCCTTGATTGGACTAGATTCAAAGAAATAATCATAGAAATGGTCATTTCCAAATACTAGCTCACGGTAGATATCGTAACTGCGTTCCACCACTTGATCCATGATGGCTTCATAGCGATTTGACGTATTGGTATCACTCTTCTTCTTGGTAATCATACGGTTGATAGCTGCTGAAACCAACATTTCGAGGTTATAGTAGGCTGCATCCTTGTTTCCGTATTTGTTTCCGATAACTTCCCCTTGCTCTGTCAAACGGATACGATCCTTGATAGACTTGAGTGGTTGAGAAGCAATGGCATCATAAGTAGGGCCACCACCACGGCCAACGGTACCACCACGACCATGGAAGAAGGTTACTTTGACTCCAAATTCATCACCAATAGCAGTCAATTGTTGTTGGGCCTTATAGAGTGTCCAACAAGATGATAGATAACCGCCATCCTTATTACTATCAGAGTAGCCAAGCATGATTTCTTGGTAATTGTTTTTAGAAGCAATCCATTTCTTAGCAAGTGGTAGAGAGAAATACTTTCTCATTGTTTCTTCAGAATGGTCCAAGTCCTCAATTGTTTCAAAGAGTGGAACAATCTGAACACGCGCTTTTTCAGCATCTACCAGGCCAACTTCTTTTAGCATAATAGCCAACTCAAGCATATCTGACACGCTGGTTGCATGAGAGATAATCGTTTGACGAATGACATCTTCTCCTAAACGGTCTTTTAATTCACGTGCAGTTCGGAAAATGGCTAATTCCTTTTCGAGAAGTTCAGACTTCTCAGCATGAGTCGCTGACAAGATTCGAGGATCTTCTAACAATTCATGCAAAAGCAAGTCGCACTTTTCATCTTCTGACAAATCGCTATAGTGGTCATTGATTCCAGCAGATGCTAACAATTCAGCTACACAGGCTTCGTGGACGCTTGAATCTTGACGCATGTCGATGGAAGCCAAGAAGAAACCAAATACTTCTACAGCTTCTAAAAGTTCTGCAAATTCACCTGTGAGTAAGGACTCTGCCTTGTTTTCAAGTAATGAATCCTTAATGGTATATAGATCTTTTTTGAACTCTTCAACTGTTTCGTAAAATGGTGGACGATCTTCAGCCAGTTCTTGAATAGCTCCTGAAAGTCGATTACTAATATAGTCTGTAATCACTCCTTGTTGATGCCCTTGAGTACCAAGAAGACGTTCAACAGGATGACGTTCATCAGCTGACGAGCCAACAACAGACCATTCTTTTAAATTCAAGAGAGTTTGAATCAATTTGGACTGAATCAAATGAAAGGCACGACGATAGGGTTCTTTCTCACGAAAGACTGATGTATCTCCAGACTGAGCAGCCATTTCTTCAACAGCTTTACTAGTTTTTGATAAATTAGTCGAGAGAGAGAAGGTACGATAGAGACTAGAAATCTTGCTAATATAGTAGTTCAAGATCACTTCACTTTGGATAGTAGCAGAACGCATAAGTGTTTCAGCTGTTACAAATGGATTTCCATCACGGTCTCCGCCGATCCACATTCCCATAGTAATTGGTTTGGCTTGTTTAAGATCAATTCCTTGCTCTTTTGCTAGACGTTTGTACTCTAACATCAAGTTAGGAACAGCCTGTAGGAAGGAACTATTATAGTATTCCATCACATTGGTGATTTCGTTGGTTACTTTTAGTTTCTTCTCACGAATCATATCTGTCTGCATGATGATTTCAATATAGCGACGAAGATCATTATGCCATTTTTCCTTGTTAATGAGCCCCATTCTCACGTCACGGTATTTACGTAAAAGGGTATGGATATGAGTGGTCAAATCTAACATACTCTTACGTTGAACCTGAGTTGGGTGGGCCGTCAAAACTGGTACCACGTTCAAGTGCTCAAGAATCTCAGCAGCGTTTTCTTTTTCAGCCACCATTTTGATCGTTGTTGACAATTTACCCAGATAGTCTTGATCGACATTATTTAGATGGTTAATCTCATAAGCCAAGTCAACATCTTCTGAGATGTTAATTAAAAGAGGCAAAATAGAGAAGTATCTAGAAATGTAGACCATCTCATCATTTGAAAGACTTGTTACTACTTTATCTAGCCCTTGATAGTCAAGTTTTGACGAAAGTTCCTTCAAGTGCATAATCTTATCAAAGGTTTCAGCAGGAAGCATATTTTTTGTGATATCTTCCAGCATATCTGTCAAGATTTGAACTTCTTCTTGTACGACCGTTTTGTTACTATAATTTTCTAACTTTTGAAGAGACATTTTTTTCTCCTTGTTATCTATGTCTTAAAGCTGTGCTTCGTATTCACTAAAAAGTCGCGCACGCTTCTCACTGGCATCAATATTTAATACAAATGCTATGGCTACTGATAGGACCAAGAGACTGTTTCCCCCTTGCGATAGGAAGGGGAAGGTTACCCCTGTTGAAGGGATCAAGCCTGATATACCGCCAATGTTAACGAATACCTGTATCAGAATCATACCACCAATACCGATTGCTACCATTGAGTTGAAAGGATCCCTTGCTCGAATACCTACCAAAATGATTCGTAGAATTAAGAAGAATAGGAGAGCGAGAATAAGACTTGCTCCTACAAATCCAAACTCTTCGATGACAATCGAAAAGACAAAGTCTGTATGGGCTTCTGGCAGATACCCTCGTTTTTCAATAGAATTTCCTAATCCCAGACCGAACCATCCTCCATTAACCATGGCATAGTAGGAATTGGCCAACTGGTGTCCAGCTCCAGCCAAGTCATTAAATGGGTTGAAAAAAGCACTGAACCGCTTGGCAACATAACCAAATACGGGAATTTTAGAGAATTTCTCAACACCGATTATCCGAATGGCTGTTAAGGAAATCATAGAGACACCAGCTAGTAAGCCCAGAATAGTTGTGAACCACCGATAAGCTATTCCACTGATGGTATACATGAGCAAGGATACCAAAATCAAGATGGTAGCATTCCCAAGGTCTGGGAAAATCGCCAAACTACCAATCATAACCAGTAGAACAAAACGCCAATCATTGAATGCTCGAGGAAGCCACTGATTAAGGGTTAAAACTTGGAAGTCGTAAACAGCTATCTCATCCTGTTGTTTCGAAAAACGCTGTGCTAGATACCAGACAATAATAATTTTCAAATACTCTGCTGGTTGAATCGTGATGGGACCAACCTTAATCCAGCCATAGGCACCGTTGACAGGAATCCCAATTAAACGCGCTAGTGCCAGCAGTATCAGCTCAACAAACATGACGATAAAGAGTAATCGCTCATTTCGCAGAAATCCTAATTTCAATTTATAAATCAAGGCAATTAAAAACAAACTGGCTATCCAGAAAATTCCTTGGTTTCGAACCAGTTGTAAGGTGCTTTTTCCCTCTTGGATAAGAGTTGCACTCGTTGTCGAATAAACTACTATCAATCCTAAAACGGATAACAGTAGATAAGGAATCAAAATGGAATAATTCAGCAGGTGCCTTTTACTTATTTTCATATGTCACCTATCTTTCGGAAAAATATTTTTATTTTCCCTTATTATTTCTAGTTTTACATGCTATTATACCATTTTTTAGGCTAGAAAAAAACTCTTACAGTATAAACATTCGAATTTTACTCAAAACAGACTCTGGACTAGAATGTCTTGAGTGTTCCCCTTATCCGATCTATCGAGCGTTTTAAGTTACTAGGACTTTTAAAACTATAATGTTGATATTTTATAAACTTAAAAACTACCTTCCAAACAGAGGAAGGTAGTTCATTACTATCTTAGTTTGAGGCGCTACTGCTGCTGTCAGAAGTTGTTTCGCCTTTGATGTATTGTGTAAAGATATTTTGGAAGGCCTGATCTTTAACTTTAATGTTGGCATCTTGTAATTCTTTACTAATAACACCTTGAACAAAGGTTGCATCATTTTGTTTTTGAGTCAAAATGATTGTTTTAAGTTTTTCTTTATAATCATCCAAGTTAGAAGATTTTTCTGATTTCTTCGTCAACTTAACAATGTAGAAACTACTTGTATAAGCTTGAGTTCCTGGAGCAGTGATTACATCAGAAATTCCGTTGACATCAAGCGCAAAAGCTGCTTTCTTAACTACGTCTGGTAATTCTGTTGATGCAGAGTCAAAAGTAATTTCTCCACCATTTTCTTTTGTCTTTTCGTCTGTAGAATTGTCTTTTGCAAGTTGTGCAAAGTCAGCTCCAGACTCTTTTGCTTTGGCAAGAACTTCCTTAGCCTTATCTTCACTGTCAAGTTTAATAATTTGAGCCGTTACTTCTGGAGTATACTCTTCAAATGCTTTTTTATAGTTTTCGTCTGTTAATTCAGCTTCAGCGGCTTTCTTAACAGCATACTCAACTAATTTACTTGTACGAATTTGAGCTTTACGGCTTTCTGCAGTCATACCTGAACGGGCGAGAATCGTTTGATAGCTATCACCGTATTTCTTTTGTTCTTCTGCAACTGCATCATCTACTTCTTTATCACTTACTTCTGAACCATATTGTTTTTCAAAAACTTTTTGAATGGTCATATTCAGCAAGACTTGTTGAGCAGTCGCATTATTTTTGACTTCTTCAAAGAATTGATGCTCAGTGATAACATCGCCTTTCATGCTAATCAAGTCAGTTCCTTCAGAACTGTTTGAACAAGCAGCCAAAGTAGCTACTGACAACAATGTGATGGCTCCCGCCATTAGTTTTTTCTTCATGTTTACTCCTTTTGTTCACTAAATAAAGGTTTACCTTATCTATTTTACCAAATTGTCTTAAAAATATCTGAAATCAATCAATATCAGGCAGTTCTACTTCTGATTGATTCTTTCTTAGCATGAGAATCCCATCTCCAAGTGGAATCAAGCTAGCGGTTAAACCAGGATTCTCTAAGGTTGCATCAAATAGTCTTTGCAAGCCACGATAAATCGTCCGTTGTCCACGTCGGACTTCCATGATATCCCTCGCAATATCTCCTCCTTGGAAAATATCATCCAAGACAACGACTCCACCTACTTCGAGGTGTTTGAGGATTTCTGGTAGAAAGACGATGTATTTGGACTTGGCAGAATCCATAAATACAAAATCATAAGTCTCTGTCAACGTTGACAGGACATCTACCGCATCACCTTCTAAGAGAGTGATTTGTTTGCGGCTATCAAATTTTGCAAAATTTTCTTTGGCAAAACCAATCATCTCAGGATTTCGGTCAATAGTTGTAATTTTTGACTTAGGTGAATGCTCTGCCATTAAAAGTGCTGAAAATCCAATAGCCGTCCCGATTTCCAAAATGTTTTTTGGTTGAATGGTTTCCATAAGGAAACGAAAATAAGCGACGGTTTCATGAGGAATGATAGGAATATTCTCCTTGCGAGCAAAGTTTTCTAGTTCTTTTAGGGAACCCGTCACCTGCTTTTGTCTGTGGCGCATGAACTCGACAATCTCATGCTTGACAACAGGACGTCGCATGTTATGATTGGCATTTTTACTATAAGACTTTACCATCTGCCTTATGCCAATCCTAATTTTTCAACAAGGGCTTCAAACTCATCCAAACGGCGTTCAAAGACTGCAAAGGCATCGTTGAGGTAATCTTCTTTTTCCATATCAACACCCGCTTTACGCATGATATTGAGTGGATAGTCTGACTTCCCTGCCTTGAGGTAGTCGATATAGTGGTCACGATCATCTTGGCTACCGTGAACAATCTTTTCAGCCAAGGCTGAAGCAGCTGCAAAGCCTGTTGAATACTGATATACATAATAGTTATAGTAGAAATGAGGAATTCGAGCCCACTCATACTGGATTTGAGGATTATCTTCCTTACTCAAGCCATAATATTCTTGGTTCAAGTCAGCATAGAGGTTGTTGAGGAACTCACTTGTCAAGACTTCACCATTTTGATCGGCTTGGTGGATAGCATGTTCAAATTCAGCAAATTGAGTTTGGCGGAATACTGTTCCACGGAAACCATCCAAGAAGTTGTTGAGAATGGCAAAGCGTGTTGCATCATCTTGAACTTCTTGCAATAATTTTTCTGTTAGGATGTTTTCATTAGTAGTTGAAGCAATTTCTGCCAAGAAGATTGAGTAGTCTCCGTATACATAAGGCTGGGTTTCACGTGTATAGCTAGAATGCATACTATGTCCTGTCTCATGTACAAGAGTAAAGAGATTATCTAGGTTATTCTGCCAGTTAAGAAGCATGAAGGCATTTGTATCGTATGATCCACCTGAATATGCACCTGAACGCTTGCCTTGGTTTTCATATACATCAATCCAACGTTCGCTGAAGGCACGTTTAACACGACTCAAGTAATCCTCACCAAGAACTGCCAAAGATTCTTCCGCTTTTTTTAAGGCTTCCTCATAAGTAAAGCTGTATTCCACTGAAGACAATGGAGTGTAGACATCGTACATCTTGAGGTCTGGAATACCCAAGATTTTTGAACGAAGAGCCAAATAACGATGCAAGAGTGGCAAATGCTTACGAACAGCAGATACTAGATTATCATAAACACTTTCTGGCACAAAGTTTGCCGCAAGAGCTGCTTCACGCGCACTCTTGTAGTTACGGACTTTGGCACGGTAGTTTTGCACTTTAACATTGGTCTGCAAGGTTTTAGCGTAAGTGTGCTGGTATTGCTCATAAGTAGCATAGAGGGCTTCATAAGCTCCACGACGAACCTCACGATTCTTAGATTCTACCAAGCGCATATAAACGCCGTGTGATAATTGAACTTCATTTCCATCTTCATCTTTAACAAATGGAAAGACGATATCTGCATTATCTAAAATAGCAAAGGTTTCACTAGCAGCACCGAAGATTTCCCCAGCACCTGCAAGCAACTCTTCTTCACGTTGTGAAAGGACATGGTCCTTATTTTGCAATAGTTTATCAAAGAAGTGTTTATAAGGCTGGAGTTTTGGTTCTTCTGCTAAAAAGTTTTGATACTGGTCTTCTGTAATAGCCATAAATTCTGGTTCATAGAAAGAGAAGACTTGATCAAGTTGACTATAAAGAGTCATTGCTTTTGCATAGTATTCTTGATATTTAGCTACTCGTGTATCTTGGTCGTTTTTCATATGTGCATAGACATAAAGTTTTTCAAGACGACGACTCAAGTCCAGATAACGCTCTGTAATGTCAAGAAGGCTTTCTGCACTATCCAAGAGATGTCCTTCAAGACTAGCTGCTTGTTTTGTATCTTCCGTTAAAAGGGCGAGTTCTTCTTCCCATTTCTGGTCAGATTCAAAGATCGTTGATAGATCCCATGTATCTTTTTCATTGATTTCATTTCGTTGTAATACCATAAGTTTCCTCCATCCTTTCTATTTTACCATATTTTTTAAGAAATATTGCTGATAAAAGGCAGGTGGATAGAGCTTTTGTAACTCAGTTTGAGGATTTTTTTGATAATAAATTCGAAAGTTGCGATAATAATCACTAATATCCTGTTTAATTTGACAAAAAGAATCATGTTCTATCGGCCTTACTTGAGGATACCAGTCTTGATTCTTCAGATTCAAAAGGTTCTCCCCTCTCAAGTAGGCCTTGGCTTGTTGCTTCATCCAATAGGGATTTTGATAGTAGAGTTGTTTTTGAATGTAATGACAAATGTTCCTGTCCTGTTTCACTGAAAAAGTGATAATATTTTGTTGCTGATAAGGAGTCCGTAATATTTCTAGAAGATTTCCTTTGCCATAAGGAAATTCCTTGACCTGATAATGGAGTTTCCCTTTCAAATCTTGGTGGAGGAGGTACTTGAGTCTCAAAACTTGTTTTTTATGGTCTAACTCCCAAATATGAAAGCCCATGTTATTACTAAAGTAAAGAAAATCTCTCTGAAGTTGAGTTAGTCGTTCTTTTAGCCAGAGCTTTTCTCCTAGTAGCCAAAGAACTTGAATTCCCAAACTTCGATAACCATTGCTTCTCTCCCGTAAAAGTTCACAAGAAATGGGACTACACTGAATTTCTAGAGCTAGTTGCTTGTTGATAAAGATATCAGCAATCTGCTTCAGTTCAGGTATGGGATATTCCATTTCAACCTCATCATTCTCCTTAGCCCAATAAAACAGTCTTTTCTTGTTTTCCAGATGCTCTGGTCCTTCATTTTCATGGAAAAAATCACATTTTTTGAGACTTTCATGCGCAAAATGCCTTCTCACATTTTTCCTTTTTCTCATGCGAACACTTGTTCCACAAGCTGGACAATAATAAGCTTGTTTGACTAGTTCATCCTCCAAGGCATTGACTAACCTCCCATTTTCATCTCTAGCTAAGAACATAAAACCTCCTCTTCTACTTTATTCGAAAAGTATAAGAAAAAGGCTGAGAAAACCAGCCTTTCCATTATATTTTGAGGATAATTCTTTAACCCAGCTCATATTTTATGCTTTTTGATCTGTTTTTGTAACATGGGAATCAAATTTGAAATTTGATCTTGTTTAATCACCAACACACCGTACTCTTGACAGCGATGGTTATATACGGGATTGATTTTGCCAGAGCAAACAATTAATTTCAAACAAGTTTCACCAGCAAAATGATTAGCATATACCTCTAGTTCATTAATAGCTTCCACAGACAAGTCTGTCATTTTACAAGATATAAAAATAATAGATTGACCTTTACGGAGGACAACATCAATTTCATTTTGTACATTATCAACTTCAGGGAAAATACCATTCCAGTCAATTTCTGCCCCTATCATACATTCATCAAAATACTCTGACTCTATCGCTAAAAGATAGAGATATAATTCTAAAATATGACCTTTAGTGCGACAGAGCAATTGTGCCTCGGGGCTAGAAAAAGTGTAACTAATATGATCGGAACTTTCCTCATCAATATGAATCAAGTTAGCTTCTGTTAGTAGAGGAATCATAGATTCTGGATAAGGGTACTTTTTACCGTTACTTTCCAAAACTCTTGCTGTTTCAGCGTGGAAATCAGTTGTTTTTGCTAATGCAAAGAATTGAGTGATCAGATACCATTCTTCTGGGTTTAAAATTGCATAGTTTGCTAGTTTTTTGATGGTAGTAATTTGTTTCGGACTGTATTTAGGTTGTTTCGCTTTGATGAGTTTACCACCCCTTAAGGCCATCAACTGTTCAATGGTTAGGTTAGGAATCACTAACTCTTCCTTCTCCACTTTACCCATTTTCCATTTAAATTGTTTTCCTTTCTCAATATCTATTGCAATAATCGGTAATTGCTTTTCCAAACCATACTGATACAGAAAAATAGCTAATATCGAATCTCCTCCAAAAACATCTAAGGTCACTGAATCATAGTTAGTCAAGAAAAGATTCAAATCATCCGTAATCTTATCTAGACTTATTTGCCGAAAATGCACTTGCTTTACATGGGAAACTTGATTCAGCAAAAAATGTTTCAAGGCCAATCTTTCATCTTCTGCAATTTTTTTCAGGGAGAGAAATAAAACCTCATCACAACCACAAATAAAAGTCTGATAAACATTTTTCTCGATAGTGTGATGATCAAAAAGTTCGACTAAAAGACTAGGCATATCGCTACCTCCCTATTAAAAATTTACTAGTTGTATGGAAAATTTAAAATTACTTAGAATAAACTTCATAGAAATATGGGTTAAGAGATTGTCTTAAGCATTTTCTACACATCTAGTATAGCATAATTCAGTTGATTGGCCCTCAAGTCTTTATATGAAAAAACGAATAGAAATGGATAGCTATTCGTTTTAAGATTTTTATTTTACTTTTCTTGCCAACATGGTCGCAAAGCGTAGTTGGATACGATTGCCATTTTCGTCACGACGGTGCAAATGACCAGGATTTTCATTATACTTGATCAATTCCCAGTCCTTGTAGTAATTTGCCAACTCACCCTCTTTGAAGGTAAATGGGAAATTAACAGAACATGGATAATCCTCTGTATCCATAGCACAAACGATCAAATTATAGCCACCGATAGATGTTTGTTCTTGCATATTTTGAATTATAGCAGGAATACGATCTGCTTGTAAAAACATGAGTACAACTGTCGATACGATAAAATCGTAAGTTTGTCCTATGCTAGCTGAATTGATATCGTAGAGACCGACAGGCATCTCTAAATCTTCTTGCTCTACGATACTTTGCAAGATTTCAAGGGATAACTCATTTTGATCTACAGCTGTGACATCAAATCCATGTTGAGCGAGAAAGAGGGCGTTTCTTCCTTGACCACATCCTAGGTCTAGTGCCTTACATGGCTTGACCGTCTGCATAGCTTCTAAAACCTCCGAATGAACTGGATTGGTATTGTATTTCTTAGGGAAATAATCTTCCGGCTTACAATAAAATTCTAAATACCACTCCACATCATCTGTGGCAGCTTCTACACGGTGCCAAGCTTGAGGTTGCGCCATCGGATTATCAGCACCCGCTTCAAAGAGGTACTCAGCTATAACTTCTCCCTCCTCAGTCAATTCAATAAACTTAAGAGCCCCTTTTAATACGGTAATCTTGCCCCAGGTTCCGACCTTGGTATTGTGTTTTCTTTGAACAGCTTCAGGCATGGTGTCTTTATTCCATACTGGCATTCGTTTATAGGCAACTAGTTTTTCCATTTCCTTCACTCTTTCTATCGATGGTTAACTGCTTTCATAACACGCGCAATGTCTCGGTCTTGCTCACGACGTTTAATCGACTCACGTTTATCGTAGTCATGTTTTCCTTTAGCAAGTCCTAAAAGAAGCTTGGCATAGCCGTCTTTGATGTAGACTTTAAGTGGAACCAGAGTCATCCCTGTCCCTTTGGTTTCTTGCTCCAATTTCTGGATTTGCTTTTTATGAAGGAGAAGTTTACGACGACGTTCTGGTTCCTGATTCCAGATGTTGCCCTCCTCATAAGGAGCGATATGGACATTGCTCAGCCAAACTTCCCCATTCTTAACCTGAGCAAACCCATCTTTCAGATTGATGCGGGCTGCTCGAACACTCTTGATTTCAGTTCCTGTCAGGACCATTCCTGCTTCTAGCGTATCTACGATAGTATAGTCGTGGTGCGCTTTTTTATTTTGCGCGACGACCTTTCCCTCGCCCTTTGCCATGCTTAGCTCCTTTCTTTGCTACTTCCTTATAAAAAGGTTTCTTACTTTTTTTCTTCTTGTCTTTTGAAGAATGCTTACGCTTATCATTTGAGCGACTAGCTTTTCTCTTGTCTTCTTTCTTATCCGAACGACGACCTCTATCCTTACGGCCAGAATGTTTCAAGCCTTTCTCAATGACATCAAATTCACTTGGAATAAAGGAGAAATCAATCTCACCAGTCATCTTATCGGCTCTTTCAACACGAATACGTATCTGTTGTCCCACACGGAAGGTTATCCCTGATTTCTCCCCACGAAGAGTCAAATCACGTTCGTTAAAATGATAGAACTCAGGTAAATTAGTAATGTGAATCAAGCCTTCGACTGTATTTGGTAATTCAACAAAAAGACCAAACTTGACGATACTTGAAACGACTGCATCATACTCTTCACCCACAAACTCTTCCATGTATTCAGCTTTTTTCATGGCTTCAACTTCACGCTCTGCCTCAATAGCTCTGCGCTCACGATTTGAAGACTGGGTCGCAATCTCTGGAATGACCTGTTCAAAATGTTCTGCTATTTCCTTGGAACGTCCATAGTCACGAATCATACGGTGAACCAAGAGGTCCGGATAACGGCGAATCGGACTGGTAAAGTGAGTGTAATAGTCCGCTGCCAGGCCATAGTGCCCATGGTTATGCTCAGAATAACGAGCCTGTTGCATCGAACGCAGAAGCATCATAGAGAGAACATCCGCATAAGGCTCACCTTCAACAGCACTCATGATGTCTTGGAGGGCTTCCTGACTAATCTCACTAGCAGTTCCGTAGATTCGCAAACCAAAACTAGAAGCGTAATCAATAAATTTCTGAACTTTTTCAGCTTTAGGTTCCTCATGGATACGATAGATAAAAGGTAAATCAAGCTTGCTAAAATGCTCTGCAACTGTTTCGTTTGCCATCAACATAAAGGACTCAATCATACGTTCTGCAGTACCGCGATGACGAAGAACAATATCTACTGGTTTCCCTTGCTTGTCAACCAATATTTTAGCTTCATTGGTATCAAAATTAAGAGCTCCACGCTTAATCCGCATACCTTCAAGAATTTCATGGAGCTTAGCCATGAGTTCAATGCTAGGAACAATTTTCTTATACTCTTGTCTCTTCTCCTCATCACCTGCTAGGATATCATTCACATCACTATAAGTCATACGGAAACTTGTCTTGATAACTGTCTGCGTAATGGTGTAATTACGAACCCGACCATTTTTGTCAATCTCCATAATGGCAGACTGAGTCAAGCGGTCCACTTGAGGATTAAGAGAACAGATGCCATTTGAAAGTCGTTCTGGCAGCATTGGTACAACTCGGTCTGTCACATAGACGGAAGTCGCACGATTTAGGGCTTCCTTATCAAGAGCAGAACCTTCCTTTACATAATAAGAAACATCCGCGATATGAACTCCAAGTTCAAAATTTCCATTCTTCAATAGCTTGATGTGAACTGCGTCGTCCAAGTCCTTAGCATCTGCTCCATCTATGGTAAATGTAATTTCATCTCTCAGGTCCAGACGGCCTTCCATGTCTTTTTGGGATGGAGCATCAGGTACACTTTCCGCTTCTTGCAGAACAGCCTCTGGAAACTCTGAGACAATATCCATAGACTCTAGGACTTCAAGGACATCAATCCCTGCATCCGTTGAATGTCCCACAACATCTAGGACACTCGCCACAAAGAAGTCGTGTTTCTTACTTGGGTATTTATCGATAAAGACCTTGAGAACTTCTGTCCCTTCTAGCTTGAGAGATGGTTTTTTCACATAAATCGGTTGACTTATTTTTTGGTTTTTAGAACGGATATAACCTGCATACTTAGGCTTTTCCTCATCGAGAATAATTTGCCCAACAACTGTCGTTAAACTGTGCTCTAGGATGTCGATAATCTTTGCTTCTGCAGCAGTTCCTTTGTTACGGTCAGCAACTTTCTTGATGACAACTTCAACAGTATCGCCATCAATGGCATAGTTAACATCACTTTTTCCAACAAAAAGATCGTCTTCTTCGCCTTCAAGACTTACAAAACCGAACCCATTTTTATGGGCATGGAAAATTCCTTTTAGAGTAATCTCATGTTTTTTCTTCTGGTCTAGGGTTAAACTACCATCTTCTTCAAAGCGAATCTGGTGCTTACGTTCCATCAAGGAGAGAGTTTTGATTAACTCACGGAAGTCCTTTGAACCATCCTTCCCGAGAGCACTGGCCAAGTCATTGACTGTGACACTCCCCTTCTCTTGTAAATATTCTTTTATTTTATCTTTCATGTTTACTTTCTAGATTTATAATATTTTCTTTTTGGTGTAAAACCTTATTTCTTTTAAAAATAAAAATAGGCAAAGACCTAGTCCCGCCCATTATTTTCTTATCTACTTGATAATACCGTCAATGCTAAGGCAATGGCTAGCCAGAAAAAGACTAAAATTCCTGTCAAACGTTGCATCACAGCTTCAAAACCGCGCGCTTTGCTACGTTCAAACAAATCACCTGCACTGGCATCAAATACATTGCTAGATTGGTTTTTAGTTGGTTGCATAAAAATTGCAATCACAATCACAACAGATAATACTAATAAAATGGTTAATAATAGGTTATACATATCAAACTCCTTAAAATCCCTATTATTCTACCATAATTTCTACTTAGATTCAAGATGTAGAGTCACTTTTCTTTCTTTAGGACAATACTTTAAGACCTCAATCTTGTCTGGATGGGTTTTGGAGTTCTTACTGGTTAGATAATTGATGCTACCACAAGAGGAGCATTTGAGATTGATTTTTACTCGCACTAGATTTCCTTCACTTTTAATAATGTTCTAAATTGGATAAGGTTAAATAAACAACTGAGAGCTACACAAAGAGCTGTTGCATAAAATACTGAGTGATAGCCAAATTGTCCCGCTACTGCTGATCCTGCTAAGGGACCTATCACTCCTCCTAGATAAAAGAAGACTTGATTAAAGGCAAATACCCTTGAAATGCCTGATTTGGGGGTCATCTTGCTAAGGAGTGCATTTACACCAGGGATCAGAGCTCCTGTCCCCAGACCAAATAGAAAACGATAGAAGCCTAATTGGAATGGGCTAGTCGCATTTGCACATAATAGATATATGAAAACTGAATATACCTGAGCTACGACAAGGAGTCGATGATTGCCCACTTTATCACCTAATTTACCCATGATACCTGCACTCATCATACTTGAAAATCCCATACTGGATACAATCAAACCAGAGACAAAAAGAAGATTCTCTTTCTGTCCCAAATCTCGTACATAAAGGGCAAGGATGGGACCGATAGATTGGGCGGCAAATTGAATCACAAAACTAGTTAGAAATAGATTCAACAGGATAAAAGGGTATTTGACAGAGGTAAAAAGTTCTCTTGTGGGAAGGGCTTTTTCTTTCGATACTGGTTGGAATTTTTCTTTGATAAAAAGAATGGTTAAGAAAGCAGCCAAAAATAGGAAACTACCAACTAATAAAAAGACATTTCGAATGCCAAAAATTTCGGCAATGAGTCCACCGACAAAGGGGCCAGTCAAAGTTCCAGCGACAACACCAGTTGATAAAGTCCCTAGAGCGTATCCAGACCTATCTTTGGGTACTTGACTAGCAATCAAGGCTGTTGCATTTGGAACAAATCCTGTAAAAACTCCATTAAGGAATCGTAAGAACAAGAGCCAGAAAACATTTGGAACGAAAGCTAAACCGCCCATGGTAATGGTCATGGCTAGCCCTGCACGAATCATCATAGGTTTTCGACCATACTTGTCTGCTAATATTCCCCAAATTGGTGATACAAAGGCTGCAGAAATTGCAGAAACAGATATAGCTAAACCTGAATAAAAGGCAACTTGATCCCCTTTAACTCCTAACTGTTCCACAAAAATAGGCATGAAAGGAACAACAAGAGAAATGCTGGCCCCCGTTAAAAAGCAACCAAACCAAGCAATACGAAGATTATCCTTCCAACTAATCTCTTGCATGGATATAGCCTCCTTCAAGTAATTTCACTACCTGACTCAAAAGTTGCTCTCGACTGCCATTATTATCTATTACACAAGTAGCCAATTTTTTCTTTTCTTCTAAGGGCCACTGGGAGGAAAGACGGGCTTGTGCTGCATCTATAGTCAAACAATCTCGTTTCACTAAGCGATCCAGCTGGGTATCTCGACTTACATAAACTAGCCAAGTTTCATCAAACCATGAAGCATAGTCTTGCTCAAAAAGTAATGGAATATCCATGAAAAATACGTCCTCAGTCTGAGCTAACTTGTCTCTCAAATCCCACAATTCTTCACGGATAATTTGGCCTTGAGTTTGTTTAGACCACTCTCTCTCCTCAGAGTTAGAAAAGATAAGACTGGCAAGTAATGGTCGATTCAATTCATCATTCTCAAGAAGGATATTCTCCCCAAAATGATCCACTAAAATCCGATAAAGTCGTCCACCGGGTTTTTGTAGTTGGTGAACCACGGCATCTGCATCCACTACTTCAAACCCATTTTGCCTTAGAAATTCTGTAACGGTCGATTTCCCAGAAGCAATACCGCCTGTGATTCCGATTATTTTTCCCATCAGTCCCTCCTTTGACAGTTTGGACAAAAGTGAGTGCCTCTCCCGCCGAGCTGAAATTTCTCAATTACGGTTCCACAACACGAACAAGATTGCCCAGTTTTATCATAGACCTGATGAAATTCTTGCATGGTGCCATCTTCTCCAAATGCATTGGTATAGGTGCGAATAGTTGAACCACCCTTTTCAACAGCCTTTCCTAAAACCTTAATCGTTTCATCATGGACTTTTCTGGCCTCTTGAGCAGTTAAACTGTTAGAAAGTCTAGAAGGGTGAACCTTGGCCCTCCAGAGTACTTCGTCTACATAAATGTTTCCCAATCCTGCAACTAGCGTCTGGTCAAGTAAATGAGATTTAATAGGTTTTTTTGACCTTTTCAAGGCTCGTTTAAATCTTCCTAAATCAAAATCTTGCTCAGTAGGTTCTGGTCCAAGCTTTTTAGATGCAAAGTAAGCATCTAAGAGTTCAGGAGCAAGCAATTCCATAGTGCCAAACTTGCGTAGATCCTCATAAACTAAAGTACCACCATCTTCAAACTGGATGAAAATATGATCATGCTTACGTTCAGGAACATTGGTTGGATAATAAAAATACTTGCCTTCCATCCGTAGATGAGAAATCAAAACCTTATCTGTCAAGTAGAAAAGTAAATACTTGCCACGGCGCCCCATCGATTGAATCTCTTGACCAGGCACTTCATTTTGAAACTCGTCCAAATCTGTCTTAATCATCTTGGGATAGCGAATTTCTATACTCGAAATCTTCTTCCCTAGAATCAGTTTTTCAAGACCTCGTCGAACCGTTTCGACTTCAGGTAATTCAGGCATAACTCCTCCTTCTCTAAAAACAAGAAGCAGGCTACTGCCCACCTCTTCTTAATATTCTTTTTCGTTATAGCCAAAGTCAGCCAAATCTAGCTTCTTATCTCGCCAGTTTTTCTTAACCTTGACCCAAGTTTCTAGGAAGACCTTGTCCCCTAGCATAAGCTCGATATCACGACGGGCCATAGTCCCAATTTTCTTGAGCATGGCACCACCTTTACCGATGACAATACCTTTTTGGCTATCACGTTCGACCATGATAGTTGCTCGAATATGAACCTTGTCTGTATCCTCGTCTCTTTTCATTGAGTCCACCACTACTGCAACTGAGTGTGGAATTTCTTCACGAGTTAAGTGTAAGACCTTTTCACGAATCATCTCAGAAACCAAGAATCGTTCTGGATGGTCAGTAATTTGATCCGCAGGGAAATATTGGAAACCTTCCTCAAGATTTTCACTGAGAATATCGACTAGACGAGAAACGTTATTTCCCTGAAGGGCTGAAATAGGAACAATTTCCTTGAAATCCATCTGATTACGGAAATCATCAATTTGAGCCAAGAGCTGGTCTGGATGAACCTTGTCAATCTTATTGACCACCAAAATTACAGGAACTTTAGCAGCTTTAAGACGCTCGATAATCATATCATCACCCTTACCACGCGCTTCATCAGCAGGCACCATGAATAAAACAGTATCCACCTCACGAAGGGTGCTATAGGCTGACTCTACCATAAAATCTCCGAGTGCTGTCTTAGGCTTGTGAATTCCAGGAGTATCGATAAAGACGATTTGCTCCTTATCAGTGGTGTAAATCCCCATGATTTTATTGCGCGTTGTCTGCGCCTTATCACTCATGATGGCAATCTTTTGCCCCATAACGTGATTCAAAAAAGTTGACTTCCCTACATTTGGACGTCCTAAAATGGCTACAAAGCCTGATTTAAATGTCATAATTTCCTCTTACTGTTTAAAATAATAAATCCCAAATCCGTGGGAGAAAGATAAGTGCACCTGTCAAAGCGGCAAAAAGAGAGACCACAAGCACGGCACCAGCTGCCATGTCTTTAGCTTTTTTTGCCAACATAGAAAAGTGATAGTGACTAGCCAAATCTACTACATTTTCAATAGCTGAATTAATAATCTCAAAAGCTACTACCATGAAAATGCTCAAAAGTAGAAATAACCATTCGATTCGTGACACCTGAAAAACAAAACCTGCAAGGACAACTATTAGAGCCGTCACTGCATGCTTTCTCATGTTACGTTCTTCCTTAATCGCAGTAAAAATCCCTGTAATGGCAAATTCTAAACTGGAGATTAGGTCACGATTTTTCCATTTTCGTTTATTGTCTTGTGAGTCCATAGGCTGTCAAAATTTCTTCTTGTAAACCGAACATCTCCGCTTCTTCCTCGGGAGTGTAGTGATCATAGCCGTTAATGTGTAAAAAGCCGTGCACTGCCAAGAAGCCCATTTCACGTTCAAAACTATGACCGTACTCCTCAGCTTGCTCATGTGCCTTATCAATGGAAATGAAAAGCTCACCGATATAAGCATCAAATTCTGACATCATATCTGCCAAGTCGGGATCATTTTCCAGATCTTCCTCATCAAAGGCAATCTCTAACTCCGGCTTATATTCAAGACTGATAACATCTGTTGGACGATCGGTATCACGAAACTCTAGATTGAGTTCATGGCTTCGTTCGTTGGTCACAAATGTGACCGCCATTTCCTTGTCTTCTTTTCCAATTTTTTTTGCAGCAAATTCTAAAATTTCCTGTGTTTGTTCTAAAATTTCTTTTGAAACTTGTCCAGTTTCATCTACCATTTCAATATACATGTGCTTCTCGATTCTCTTTACTTGGCTTTATTATATCACATTTCTATGATTTTATTCTACCTTTTTGATATAATACTATGGAATACATTCACGAGGAGAGAACCATGTCATTTGATGGATTTTTTTTACACCACATGGTTGAGGAATTGCGAACTGAACTACTAAATGGTCGCATCCAAAAGATTAATCAACCCTTTGACCAAGAATTGGTCCTGCAAATCCGTAGCAATCGCCAAAGCCATCGTTTGCTCCTGTCTGCCCATCCAGTTTTTGGACGCATCCAGTTAACAGAGTCCACCTTTGAAAACCCTGCTCAGCCATCTACTTTTATTATGGTATTGAGAAAGTACCTTCAAGGAGCAGTTATCGAGTCAATCGAGCAAATTGAAAACGATCGTATCGTGGAAATCACGGTTTCCAATAAAAACGAGATTGGGGACCATATCCAAGCCACGCTTATTATCGAGATTATGGGCAAACACAGCAATATTCTCCTTGTAGATAAGTCTAGTCACAAAATTCTTGAAGTTATCAAGCATATCGGTTTCTCTCAAAATAGCTACCGTACCTTATTACCAGGTGCTACTTATATCGCTCCTCCAAGTACAGAAGCTCTCAATCCTTTTATGGTCAAGGACGAAAAACTCTTTGAGATTCTACAAACCCAAGAGTTAACTGCTAAAAACCTTCAAAACCTCTTTCAAGGTTTGGGAAGAGATACAGCAACCGAGTTAGAAAGACAACTGCTTAATGATAAACTAGCCACTTTCCGGAACTTCTTTGGACAAGAAACCAAACCTTGCCTAACAGATAAATCCTTTTCTTGTGTGCCTTTTTCTAGTAAAACAGCGGAGAATTTTGACAGTCTTTCACAATTACTTGATATCTATTATAAGGATAAAGCCGAACGTGACCGTGTGAAACAACAGGCTAGCGAACTCATACGTCGAGTTGAAAATGAACTACAAAAGAATCGTCAAAAACTAAAGAAACAGGAAAAAGAACTTCTGGCTACCGAAAATGCAGAAGAATTTCGTCAAAAAGGTGAGTTACTAACCACTTTCCTTCATCAAGTTCCCAATGACCAAGATCAGGTCATTTTAGAAAACTACTACACCAACCAGCCTATCACGATTGCACTTGATAAAGCTTTAACTCCAAACCAAAATGCTCAACGCTACTTCAAACGCTATCAGAAATTAAAAGAAGCTGTTAAATACTTGACTGACCTGATTGAAGAAACCAAGGCAACCATTCTCTATCTAGAAAGTGTCGAAACGGTACTCAATCAAGCCGGACTCGATGAAATTGCTGAAATTCGCGAAGAATTGATCCAAACAGGATTTATCCGCAGAAGACAAAGGGAAAAAATCCAGAAACGGCAAAAACCTGAGCAGTATCTAGCTAGTGATGGAAAAACGATCATCTATGTAGGGCGCAATAACCTACAAAACGAGGAATTGACCTTTAAAATGGCCCGTAAAGAAGAACTCTGGTTCCACGCTAAGGATATCCCTGGAAGTCATGTTGTTATCTCAGGCAATCTCAATCCGACTGATGAGGTAAAAACAGACGCTGCAGAACTTGCAGCCTACTTCTCTAAGGGACGTCTCTCAAATCTCGTTCAGGTAGATATGATTGAAGTTAAAAAACTCAACAAACCAACTGGTGGAAAACCTGGTTTTGTCACCTATACTGGGCAAAAGACCCTCCGTGTTACACCCGACCCTGAAAAAATTCAGTCCATGAAAATCAAATAAAGTCTTGTATACTTGTGGGCTGTTACTGCTATAGACTCAAATAAAAATGGGAGGTGCATTCAATGCTACGGCATATCAAATCTATTTTAACCATTATATTCGGAGCAGCCATTTATGCCTTCGGACTCACGTATTTTGTTGTGCCCCACCACTTATTCGAGGGTGGAGCAACGGGAATCACCTTGATTACCTATTATCTCTTTAACATCCCTATCTCCGTGATGAACCTCATCATCAATATCCCATTATTCATTCTAGCCTGGAAAATATTTGGTGCAAAGACCCTATACAGCAGCCTACTCGGAACCATTTCCTTATCCATGTGGTTAGCAATCTTTGAGAAGATTCCTCTCAACTTTAATCTTGAAGGAGATCTGGTCATTGTTGCATTAGTTGCGGGTGTTCTTTTAGGACTTGGTCTGGGTATTATCTTCAATGCTGGTGGTACCACTGGAGGAACAGATATCGTCGCTCGAATCCTGAACAAGTACACCAATATCTCCGTGGGGAAATTACTCTTTGCATTAGACTTCCTTATCTTAATGCTCATTTTAATTATCTTCCAAGACCTTCGTCTCGTTACTTATACACTTCTATTTGACTTCATCGTTTCTAGAGTTATTGACTTGATTGGTGAAGGCGGATATGCTGGAAAAGGTTTTATGATTATCACTCAAAAGCCTATGGAAGTGGCAGATAAAATCAATGAAGAGTTAGGTCGAGGTGTCACCTTCATATCTGGACAAGGTTACTACAGTCAAAAAGATTTAAAAATTATCTACTGTATCGTAGCAAGAAATGAAATGATTAAGATGAAAGAATTGATTCATACGATTGATCCTAAGGCCTTTATCACCATCACTGAAGCTCACGAAATTCTTGGGGAAGGCTTCACATTTGTGAATGAAGAAACTTCCTAATATATAGACAACAAAAATAGTAACTTCAAATTCGAAGTTACTATTTTTTTGATGATAAAAACGGAAGAAAAAAATCTTCCGTTTTACAAGTCATTATTTTTCAGCTGTAAGTGCAGCCATTGTGATGTAGTTGTATGGTTTGTTGAAGTGTGGCAAGAAGAATAGGTCTGTCAATGCCAACTTGTCGATTGTAACATGTTCTTGGATAGCCAATGAGAACATGTGAATTCCCATGCTGATTGCTGAATCACGTGATACCATTTGAGCACCAAGGATTTCACGGCTATCTTTATCAAAGACAATCTTGATTGCTACTTCATAGTTGTCATGTTTCATAAATTCTGGTTTTTGAAGATCGTTGAAGCCTGTTTCAACAGCATTGTAGCCTGCAGCTTTAGCTTTTTCAAGAGTCAAACCAGTTGAAACCATGTGAAGACCATAGATTGAGATACCGTTTGATCCTTGAACACCGATTCCTTCAAGTTCATGTCCACAAGCATTGTAAGCACCTACGATACCAGTACGTACAGCATTTGATGCAAGAGCGATGTAGCTAGTGTCTTTACGAGCGTTGTCATAAACAGTCGCACAGTCACCCACAGCGAATACTCCTGGAAGTGATGTTTCTTGTTTCTTGTCTACAAGGAAGGCACCGTTGCGGAAAAGTTCAATCTTGCCATCAGCAAGAGCTGTGTTAGGACGGAAACCAACTGCAAGAACAACCATGTCAACATCGAATGTTTCTTTGTCAGTGATCAAGCGTTCAACTTTACCGTCACCTTCGATAGCTTTAACAGTTTGTCCAAGTGCCAAGCGGATATTGTGGTCTTCCAAGTTCTTAGCCATCAATTGCGTGAAGTCTTTATCGTAGTAACCGTTCAAGACTGTATCTACGATATCAACAAGGACAACTTCTTTTCCAAGACGTTCAAATGCTTCAGCAAGCTCAACACCGATGTATCCACCACCGACAACAGCGATACGCTCAAGATGTTTGCTCTTGTCAGCAAGTTTGTTGATAACTTCTTCTGCGTTTTGGTACAATTTAACGAATTGTACATTTTCAAGAGTTGCTTTGAATTCGCGGTTACCCTTAACAATTTCAACACCTTCGATTGGTGGCAAGATTGGAGTTGAACCAGTCGCAAAGATCAATTTTTCGTATGATTCTTTGTGTTCTTTTCCATCAACTTCAGCAGTTACAACTTTGTTATCATAGTCAATTGAAAGAACTGGTGAGTTCATATAAACTTTAGCACCTTTTGCTTCCAATTTTTCTTTATCTGAGTAGAAGAGACCTTCTGGACCATCGATTTGCTCACCAATCCAAAGAGCCATTCCACATCCTAGGAATGAAATGTTTGAGTTTTGGTCAAAGACAACGATTTCATTTTCACTTCCAAAATTGTCCAACATAGTGTTGATACAAGCAGTTCCAGCGTGGTTAGCACCCACGACTACGATTTTACTCATAAGATAATTCCTACCTTTAATTTTTTATTTACCTTTCTAGTATATCATTATCTGTGAGCGTTTACAAGCTTTTTGACTAGTTTGCTGTTTTTTTGAAATTTTTTTGAAATATATATTAATTTATTTTCAACCTTTCCAAAGTTTTTTGCACATTTTTTATTTATTCAAGCATATTTCTTGACTTTTTGTAAAAAATAATTTGTGAAAACGCTGACTTTATGATATTCTATTTATATGGAAATGAAATTTAAATCTTCAGATTGCTTTCATATCTGGATTTACAACTATTTCCAATTGATTTGAAGGGAGTTGATTCTTTGCCTCTCAGTTCATTATCTGAACGGTTAATGGGAACTACGATTACTATTTCCTTGGTACATGAACAAGCGGATAATCTTCTCCGTCAAGCTTTTGATTTGCTAAAAGAACTTGAATTTCGATTTAATGCAAATAGTATCGAATCGGAATTGATGGAAATTAACTATCAGGCGGGAATTGCCCCAGTTAAGGTACACCCTGATCTGTTTGAACTGATTTCTTTAGGATTAGAACACAGTCTAGCTCCTGGAAGTCATCTCAATATCAGCATTGGTCCTTTGGTACAAACCTGGCGTATTGGTTTTTCCGATGCAAAAGTTGCTAGTCCTGAAGAAATTTCTTCGGTTTTACCATTGATAGATCCCCGTTTTATCAAACTTGATTCAATTTCTTCTACTGTTTTCTTAGAAAAGAAAGGAATGAAAATTGATTTAGGTTGTTTAGCGAAGGGCTATAGCGCAGATAAGGTTGCTACTTTCTTAAAAGAAAATGGTGTCACTTCTGCTCTTATCAATCTTGGGGGAAATATCCTTACCATTGGTAATAACCAAGCCAGAAATGGACAACCTTGGCAAATTGGTATTCAAGACCCTAATCATCCACGTGGGAATCACCTGATGACCTTATCTATTACTGGAAAGTCAGTTGTTACATCTGGAATTTATGAACGGCATCTTGAAATCGATGGAAAGGATTATCATCACATTTTCGACAGCGAAACTGGCTATCCTATTGAGACGGATTTGGCTAGTTTAACGATTATATCTGACCGCTCAGTTGATGGTGAGATATGGACCACACGATTGTTTGGTGAACGTAGCGCTTCTATCATGTGGCAAATCGAAAATATCGATGGAATCGAAGCCATCCTTATTGATAAAGATGGACATATCGCTTGTTCATCCGGTATCCAAAGATAAATAATAAATAATGCAAAAAGAGAAAGGAAAGCTCATGCTAAAACTTATTGCTATTGTAGGAACTAACTCTAAACGTTCCACAAACCGCCAACTGCTTCAATATATGCAAAAACACTTTGCTGATAAAGCAGAAATCGAATTGGTAGAAATTAAAGACCTACCAGTCTTCAACAAACCTGCAGATAAACTTATTCCTGCAGAAGCCTTAGAAATTGTTGCAAAAATTGAAGCAGCTGATGGTGTGATTATCGGTACTCCTGAATACGATCACTCAATTCCTGCTGTTCTTATGAGCGCTCTTGCTTGGATTTCTTATGGAGTATTTCCACTTCTTAACAAACCAGTGATGATCACAGGTGCTTCATACGGTACACTCGGTTCATCACGTGCTCAATTGCAACTCCGTCAAATCTTGAATGCACCAGAAATTAAAGCAAATGTTCTCCCAGATGAGTTCTTGCTCTCTCATTCTCTTCAAGCATTCGATAAGAATGGTGACTTGGTAGATCTTGATGTAATCAAGAAATTGGATGCCATCTTTGATGACTTCCGTATCTTTGTCAAGATTACTGAAAAATTACGTAATGCACAAGAACTTCTTCGTAAAGATGCAGAAGAATTTGACTGGGAAAATTTGTAAGATAGGAGATCGAAAGAATGAAATTTGTTGGACTTGTTGGATCAAACTACGACCAATCATATAACCGCAAACTCTTGGAATTCATCCGTCGTAACTTCAAACTAAAATTTGAATTAGAAGTTCTTGAAATCGATGAAGTTCCAATGTTTAACCAAGACGAAAAATGGGACGAAAGCTTCCAGTTGCGCCTTCTTTACAACAAAATTACTCGTGCTGATGGTGTGATTATTGCTACTCCTGAGCACAACCATACAATTTCTGCTTCACTCAAGTCAGTTCTTGAATGGCTTTCATATGAAGTACATCCATTCGAAAACAAACCAGTGATGATCGTGGGTGCTTCTTACTACGACCAAGGAACTTCTCGTGCGCAAGTTCACCTTCGTAAGATTCTTGACGCTCCAGGTGTAAATGCCTATACTCTTCCAGGGAATGAATTCCTTCTTGGAAAAGCTAAAGAAGCTTTTGATGCTAACGGAAATATTATCAACGAAGGAACTGTTAAATTCCTTGAAACTTGTTTAGATAACTTTGTCAAATACGTAGGAGTCGTTTCTAAATTGAAAAAACCAAAACCAATTGAACCAGAAGACTTGGATTGTGGAAAACCAATCGCTACAACTATTACAGAAGTTGATCCTGACGATCCAAACTGGGTAGAAAAAGTTGCAGAAATCACAGGTGCTGTTTCAGGTGATACATATGTTAAACTTGACCATGGTATCTTGACTGTTAACCAAATCGATATGTTCTTGAAAGCTATGCCTTTTGAATTGACATACGCTGACGATAACAACCAATTCCTCTACTACAACAATGCTCACCAAGATCCTGATACAATGTTTGCAAAACGTGTACCATCTCAATCTGGTAGCCGTATGTCAACCGTTCACGGTTCTCTCCCACCAGCACGTATGAAAAATGTTGAGTGGGTTATTGGAACACTTCGCAATGGTAACCAAGAATACGTACGTACAATCGTTCCTGGTTCACCTGCTGGTGTTATCAACACTCACAACTACCAAGCTATGTACTATCCTGACGGTTCATATGCTGGTATCAATGAAATTGTCTTTAACTTCCAACCATGGCTTGACTGGTACTTGAAAGAAACAGGTCAACGCTTGGTAGGTGGTAGCGGACCTTTTGCTCCTGCTGCTGGAGGTCATGGCGACGCAGATGCTACTTCTGGGGCTTCTGACTCAGCTGACGGCGGCCATGGAGATGCAGACGCTACTTCTGGTGCAAGTAACTAATACTCAATGAAAATCAAAGAGCAAACTAGGAAGCTAGCCGCAGGTTGCTCAAAGTACTGCTTTGAGGTTGTAGATAGAACTGACGAAGTCAGTAACATATATACGGCAAGGTGAAGCTGATGTGGTTTGAATTTGATTTTCGAAGAGTATAAAATTTAATACTAAAGGAACCTCTTTAGGTTCCTTTTAAAAAAACAAAGACTCGGTTAGATTTCCCTAACCGAGTTTTCTATATCTCAAAATTATGAATTTGGATCGTCAAGACTACGACCATGCAAGCCTTTTTCACGTTGTACCTGACGAAGTTTTTCAGGAGTCACATCATTTCCATCTTCATCTACGATTTTGATTCCTTCAATGTGATGACGAACCGAACGACGATAGCCTTCGATATATTCCTCACGAAGTTTAGCTTGTTCTACTTTTTCTTCTGCAGTCAAGCCTTCTGTTTTTTTCTTTTTGGCAAGCTCATTAATACGAGCGATTTTTTCTGGTGTCATATTTGGACCTCCAATCTACTTTTTAATTTCTATTTTGTATTAAGAAGATTAAAAGCAGCGACAGTTTTTGCTTTATTCACAAGTTCAGTTAGAATAGCTAGGCGATTATTCTTAACATCAACATCCTCTGCCATAACCATAGTATTGTCAAAGAATGCATCAATAACAGGACTAAGAGCAAATAACTGCGTTAATTTATCACTAGCTGAACCTTTCAATTCTAGATTTTCTACTGCTTGAGCTAGTTCTTTTTCCTGTTCATTTTCAAAGAGACTAGTATCAACTTTGACTGAACCTTCTGCTTTTTCCGCTAGGTTAAAGGCACGAGATAAGGATTCAACAGCTGGTTTGTAGTCACTATTTAGAGATGCTTCTTTCAGTGCTTCTGCTGCTTCAATCATATCTGCAACAACAAAGTTTGAGCTTGCTAGAACAGCTTCCTTAATATCTTTTGCAGTAGAACCCATCATCTTATCAACACGAGCTTTGATGAAGTTAAGCACTTCTTCTTGATTATCGTAAGTTAGGCTATCAAATGATAAAGCATAAAGGCTAGCAATCAATTCGTCCATTGGAATATTCCAGCCAAAGTCTTCCAAGATACGGACAATCCCTTGTGTTGCTCGACGAAGAGCATAAGGGTCATTTGAACCAGATGGAATCAAACCAACAGAGAAGAAGGACAAGAGAGTATCCAATTTATCAGCTAGTGCAAGGATAGCTCCGACTTTAGACTCAGGAAGAGCACCATCTGCAGAATCTGGAAGGTAGTGTTCACGAATAGCTTGTGCTACTGCTGCATTCTCACCAGCGAGAAGAGCATATTTCTCACCCATGATCCCTTGAAGCTCATCAAATTCACCAACCATACCAGTCAAGAGGTCAAACTTATAAATGGCTGCAGCACGAGCAAGGTCAACAGTTTCATCAACTGATAAACCTGCTTTTTCTGCCAAAAGAATAGCAATTTGCCCAGTACGAATCATGTGCTCACGAAGTGAACCAATCTTTTCGTGGAAAGTTACATGAGATAACTTGGCTACAAGATCTTCAATCTTGAGTTTTTGGTCTTCACGCCAGAAGAATTCTCCATCTTCCAGACGTGCAACTAAGACTTTCTCATTTCCTCGGATAACATTATCCAAATACTCTGCATTTCCGTTACGAACAGAAATAAAGTTTGGTTTTAGATTTCCATCAAGGTCACGTACTACAAAGTAGCGTTGGTGAGTTTCCATTGAAGTGACCAAAACTTCTTCTGGAACCTCTAGGTACTTAGGATCAAAATTCCCCATGAAGGCAGTTGGGTATTCAACCAAATTCAGAACTTCATTCAAGAGTCCTTCATCAATTTGTACCTGAACACCTTCTGCAGCTTCGATAGCCTTAATTTGTTCACGAATCATATTTTCGCGTTCAATGCTATCTGCAATAACATAAACTTTGCGCAGGTCTTCTTCATAGCTGTCAGCATGCTGAATTTCTACTTCGTGACCAAGGAAACGATGTCCACGGCTAACTCTTCCTGAATGAATATCTAAGAAATCCATATCGAGTGCCACATCATCCAAAAGAACTGTCAACGTATGGACTGGACGGATATATTCAAAGGTATTGTTTGCCCAGTGCATACTTACTGGGAAGCTTAAGCTAGCCAATACTTCTGGAATTCCAGTCAAAACTTCCTCAGCTGGTTTTCCAGCCTCATGCTTAGTTACGTAGACATATTCTTCACCCTTAATTTCACGGAATTCGATATCATCTACAGTCAAGCCTTTACCACGGACAAACCCTTGCGCTGCTTTAGAGAAATTTCCTTCTGCATCCAAAGCAATTTTTTTAGAAGGTCCTTTAAAATCTTCAGTCAAATCTGTTTGTTGGTCTGCCAAGCCAAGTACGCGAACAGCCAAACGACGTGGAGTTGAAAAAGTTTGAATTCCTTCGTATGAAAGGCGGTTATTATTCAAAAAGGCTGCCATTTTTTCACCTAGTTGTTTTTCACTTGGTGTAACAACGTAGGCTGGTAACTCTTCAAGTCCTAGTTCTACTAATAAGTTTTTTGCCATGTTTTTTCCTTTACAAAATTTCTTCTTTTTGATAGGCACCTTAGGTACTGGGGACCTTGCTAACTAACTTTGTAAGTCTGTGGGGAAATCTTCTGTCTTCTTGACAAAGATTTCCAACAGTCTCATCAAAGTGGATTTAGCCAACTGATTTTTGAACCTAAAGTTTCAAAAATCCCCAGATATCAGTACGGCGGTGCCTATCCCTTTAGCAAGTCTTCGACTTGCCTCTGAGTGCCATACAGGCTCACTTTGTTCGCCCTTTTTCTATTCTTGTAACTGTTTTTATTATTCCTCTTCTGCTAGGAGTTGAGCGCGTGTAGCTTCGTCAAGAAGTGGGTAACCGAGTTTCTTGCGTTCAGCTACGAATGTTTTAGCTACAACACGGGCCAAGTTACGAATACGAGCGATATAACCAGCACGTTCTGTAACGGATACTGCTCCACGAGCATCAAGCAAGTTGAAGGTGTGTGAACATTTCAAAACGTAGTCATAGGCAGGGTGAACTAGGCCCAATTCCAAAGCACGTCCTGCTTCTTTTTCAAATTTTTCGAAGTTTTCAAGAAGCATGTCTTGATCTGAAACTTCAAAGCTGTATTTTGAGTGCTCATATTCTGGTTGAAGGAAAATTTCACCGTATTTAACACCTGGAGCCCACTCAATATCGTAAACTGAGTCAACTTCTTGAATGTAAGAAGCCAAACGCTCTAAACCATAAGTAACTTCAGCGGTAACAGGTCCAGTTGCCAAACCACCGACTTGTTGGAAGTAAGTGAACTGAGTGATTTCCATACCATCAAGCCACACTTCCCATCCAAGACCAGCTGAACCAGTTGATGGGTTTTCCCAGTTATCTTCAACGAAACGAATATCGTGTTCCAAAGGATTGATTCCCAATTTTTCCAATGACTCAAGGTAGAGCTCTTGGATGTTTGAAGGTGATGGTTTCATGACCACTTGGAATTGATGGTGTTGGTAAAGACGGTTTGGATTTTCCCCGTAACGACCGTCTGCTGGACGACGTGATGGCTCTACATAAGCTGCGTTCCATGGTTCAGGACCAATGGCACGAAGGAAAGTGTAAGGACTCATGGTTCCCGCACCTTTTTCATTATCATAAGCCTGCATAAGCATACAACCCTGATCATTCCAGTATTGTTGCAAAGTAAGGATAATTTCCTGGAAGGTTAGTTTTTTGGACATGTTTTACTCCTTTAATTTATATTATCTTTTTAGGTTTATTTATCAAGCAACCAAGAAAAAGCTGGATCCTGAAAAATATGACGTTTGGGAACAGTTTGTAAATTCTGATTGCATTCATCTATTGTACCTAATTTCAAAGCACAGACTTCTGGTATATTTTCTTGAACAGTGAAAATTTGACTATGACAGTTCTGGCAGTAATAACGCTGTTTTCCTGGAGAAGAACTATACGTAACAAGCTTTTCTTTTCCATGCAATACTAGATTTTTACTGCTAACTTTGGCATTAACTGTATAGGCAGACGCAGTTGCTTTCCGACAGAATGAACAGTGGCAAAAAACTAATTCAGATAATTCCTCATCTAGAGTGTAAGTCACTGCTTTACATAAACAAGATCCTTTAAGCATTGTACTCCTTTCTACTTAGGCATTAGACGAATTCAAAAAGAACCGAATTTCAACACCCAAGCCTTGCGACTAGGGGCGTTAAAAACGCGGTTCCACCCTAATTTATTACTTCATTATCTTTATTAAAATACCAAAAGCGCCACACTTATCTCTCAACCACCTGACTTCCACTACCACAGGCTCGCTTGGGATTTACTGATAAGATATTCTTTCTTGTCGTCTATTATAACAAAAAGGAATGAAAAAGTAAAATTATTTTATCACTAGTCCTATATATTTCTTAGCCAAATTAATTTAACTGCCCCATTTATGTCCCTTTTTGAACAAAAAGAAAAACCGCTAATCCTAAGACTAGCGGTCTAATCATGTTTTTAAGCTACGAATGTAGTTGCTCTATTATTTAAGAGTAATATGAGCATAGTGCTCACAAACCTTGCTATTATGCGTTTTTCTTTCCTGTTTCTACCCGTGGGGGTGTTTGTAGGGGTGTCAAATTTACCCCCTCCTTTTGCAATAAGTCGGTAATTTCATTGCCTACCGTTTGCTGATTGGCATTATAGAAATGTGAATAGGTATTTAGGGTAGTTGCCTTATCAACTCGTCCAGAGCGTTGTGAGACTGATAGAACATCTTTTTTAAGGACATTTATCATAAACGAATCATGACTGTGCCTTAATCCTTTACCTGTAATTTCAGGAACTCCAGCCAATTTGGCGTGTCGCTTTAACATTCTTGTCAGGGTGGATTTTACCATAGGTTCTCCAAATTTTGACAGGATATAATCATCATCAGCATTTGAGACTTGGACTGCTCGCCAGCGTTCAAGAACTTTGATTGTTTCATCATCTAAATCAACGAACCGTACACCAGCTTCCGTTTTGGTCTGTTCCTTACGCTTATAAATGCCACCTTTGAGTGCTTCTAAGGTTGAATGGACAAAAAGCCGTTTATTATACTTATCAAAATCTGACCATATCAAAGCAAAACCCTCGCTGACACGAACACCAGTCATATAATATAACCAAGTTGTGGTGTAACGGTGCAAGTCCTCGTAATCAGTCAAATCAAAAGTAGATAGGACTTTTTTGAACTCGTCAAAAGTCCAAAATTTTGTATCAGGTCGCTTGCCTTTTGGATTATCCAAAGCCTTGCAAGGAAAATTCTTGATATATTCCATACGCTCGGCATAGCCTAAACATTGCTTAAATCTTATCCAAACGCACTTTGCATAGTTTGGAGAATAATCAGCAATCAATTTCAATCGAAATCTTTCGCATTCTCGAGGTCTAATATCACGCAGTTTCAACTTTCCAAAAATTTCAATGAAAAGCTGAAAATGAGTAATGGCTGTTCGATATGTAGAATCCTGAACCGTCTGCTTATAGTATGGAAGAAAAATGTCTTCCATATACTGGGCAAAAGTCAAATTATAATCCGAGTAATCGAACTTATCATAAAATTCAACCCTAGCTCGACAAAGCTCATCATAGGCTTCTTTTTCACTTTCAAAAGGTTTCCCCCACATATTGCGGTATCTTTTGAAGCGTTGCCTTTTTCCAGTAGCAGAAGCCTTAAACTCCGTTTGACAGTAAATCCGTCCCTTGCTATCCCTAAATACACCTTTATATTTTTTAGACATTGGTTTCAAATCCTCCTAGTGTGAAATTTGAAAACCCAGTAACTCCTCTACAATACTAGTAGGAGCTAAGTCTAATCGCCTATTATCAAAAGGTGATTTACTTAATTTTACTATATTACTTGAAGAATTGCTAGCTTCTTCAAATCGTGTAACTGCAATCAACTTTGCTTCCTTAATAATCTGCTTTGATGCTGTTTTTGAAAATCCAAGCTCAGTCAATTTTTTATGATTGATAGTTTCCATCAAAACCTCTTTCCATGATATAATAGAGGTACAGAAGTTACTTTTCTTCTGTACTATGTTCAGCCTCGTCAGTGTCGCTCGCCAAAGTGTCTGACGAGGTTTTTAGTTTATAGTCCCAATTTTCCCATTGGTTGTTTAATCCTATCTTGGCTAGTACTAACTCAAGAAGATAAGACTTGTTAGCCAATCTAGCATTTGCGGAAAAGTCATAAGATAGGTAAACATCTATATCAGTTTTAGGAATTTTTCTCCTACGCTGATAGACTTTTGTAGGGCTTGATTCAAAATATACTAGATTTTCCCTCTCACTCTCCAAACTAATAAGAAAGTCAAATCGTCTTATATACTGGGATAAATCTTCTCTATCATTCCCCTTGGTATGATAGAAAAATTCTAAAGGGTGCTTGGTGCTAGTGATGATGATAACCTTAGCTGACCCTATTCTGTTCTGATAGCGTGCAGAAATTGGACTAATACTATATGGGTCAAGAATTTTCAGCCAATCAGAAGCTGTCAGACTATCTCCCCTGACATCATCAAGGAGTAAGATTTCTTCTCCATTGACTTCATCAAAAATATTCGTTCCAGCCGTTAAAACTGATTGCCATTTTTGACCGTTAACGCTCGCTAGTTGTTCAAGCAGAGAAACTAATTCCTTGGCTAGTCTAGTTTTACCAAGCCCCGATTTACCATAAATAAAGAGAATAGTTTTTTTGAATAAGCCATTTTCTAAATCTTGTTTAGTCCGTGTTCCCTTGATTTCGCCAATGGCTCTAAAGGCTTCATTTATCCTTGTCTTATGAACGACATATAGCAAATGATAAGAGGGATTTAATAAGAGTTCTTGCTTTGTGATACGCTCATTCAGAATATCGTCAAGCAGTAAATCAATATCCTCTTGTGTTTTTTGAACTTCCTTTTTAGCTCGTCCTTGTAGCCAAGATTTTTGCCGTTCCTGATAAACCTCTTGATAATCTTTCCCAAGAAGTGTGATAACTTCATCAGGATTGTACTGATGTTTATCACTATCTTTAGCATGAATGATATAAGCCAGTAAATTATCATAACCGTAACGACCTGATTTAGCTTTCTCAAGGTATTGAGGTTCAATACCGATATGAGCTGCTAATTCTGGCAGAGTTGCCCCTTTAGAGAATTTTAACAAGGCATGAATATGTGGCTCAACTGGTTTAGTCAGTGTTGATTGAGTTTCAATATCGAAAAGCTCTGTAAAGTCCTTATCATGCTTTATCGCATAGGCTTCTGCTACTGTCGCAACTTGATTAACTCGTTCAATGATTTCAGCTAGTATTTTTTTAATATCTTCTGATTCTATGGTTTCTTTATCCCAACCATTTTTCCAGTAGTCAATATCGAACTGTTGAGTTACTAGAATAGAACCTAAGAAAGTTTCTTTTCTCTTGCTCATTTGAATAGTTAAACTCCTTTGTTTTAATTATTCTTTTAACTATTCTGTGGTTAAACCGTTGACAAGCCCAGTTTAACCACGCGTTAGGAATAGTTAGAATTAGATTTAATAAATGTTTCCTTGGGGCTTCGCCCCAAACCCCAGCCTCTCCTGCCCGATGAAGCCCCACCACACCAAGAATACGCTTGCCAACTTGCAAGGGACGGGGTAGTATTTTTCTTCTCTACACTCTTGCCTTCGGCACCGTTTCGCTACGAAAAATCTCCACCCCTCAAGCCCTTGCAAGCCGTCATTTTCCTGCTGGTGGGGCGTGCCGACACTAAACCGATGATGAAACTTCAAAAAAGATTACTGTCGTACTTAACAAGTGTAGCAGAAAAAGCGCTAGCTATATCTTGAAAATAGCTCCTGCATCCGTTGATTTAAACGTTCCTCGTCTCTTACTTGAATAGTACGAAACATCTTGACAGGTTCTCCCTCAGGTTGGAAATAGCCATATCCTCGCGGTTTTACTATGACTTCATCTTTTTCCATATCAGGGAAAAGAAGTTGTCTGTTGTTTGTGGCTAGCAGAAAGCTAGTTGATAAGGATATAACACAATTAAAATTGTAGCGCCCTGGAAGGTCAGACATCAAGAAACGTTGACTAGATAAAACGATTCGCAAACCTAGACTTCTACCCATGCTATTCATCATCAACATCTTTGACAAAACATCTTTGTGTTTTTTCTTATCTGTTTGTTCAAGATATGCAAGAAAGGCTTGCCACTCGTCGAAAATCAAGTAAAGGTTATGAGAGTTTTCTTCTTGCTTATTTAGTCTCGCATCAAAGCGTTGGTAGACTGTTTCGAAGAGTTTTAGACAGTTAAATCCTCTTGCGACATGGTTGCCAGCCATTGAAAACATCTTTTCATCTGCCTTGAAATCCATAAAATAGGCTTCAGCAGTTTTGTCATAAAAGGAAATCAATCCTAATAGCCTCCGTAAAAAGGTTGATTTTCCTGACCCTGACGGTCCTGCAATTATCCAAGCGAAATATTGGTTAATATCAATAGAAACAGAGGTAGGGTGTCCTCTGGTATTGATTTCAAAGATATTTTTTAACATCTTAAAAATCCTCCTCTTTCTCAACACTAGACTGTCTTGTCATACGATTGTAGGTAGCTTCTTTAATAGGTTTTACATCAAATTTACCTACCCAACCAGCACTTACATTTAGTTCAACAACCAAGGTATCTAAACCAAATTCATCAGTATATTTTGAAAGAACCCCCATAAAATAATCTTCAAGGGAACTCTTTTCGGTTTCATTCAAATTATTTGTAAGATAGACCCAAACATCTACACCACCAGTGGTAGCAGGGGAAACTGTTTTTATACCCAAATCTTGAAAGAGTGTTTGATTTAAATGGTTAACAACATTTTTGAGAACAATTGATTTTCTTGTTTGTAATTGCTCAGTTTCTTTCTCTTTTGACCACCAATTAAAGAGTTTCTTTATTAAAGATATAATAGTCTGTATTTGAACTCCGGATAGTAGGAGAGATTCATTAAAAAGATTAGTTTCCCTTTTATGAACAGTTCCTGACAAATATAAGAATTTTCTTTTTAGAAAAATGAATAAAACATTAAGAGATTGCCAAATAATTGCGAACATTAAAGATTTTAATAGTAAATTTAAAATTAACATTGTAAATACCTCATAAAGTATGTTATCGCCCAATATATGGGCGATAATATACTAACTACGCCAACCACTCGGAACGATAACCTACCTCAATCCATAGGGTTAGATGCACACAAGATTTTTTTATCTTTTCGTTGTGAATAGATAACTTTTTTATTGTTAATAATGGAATAATTCCTAATCTTAGCTGATTCAGAGTCAATTGCCAATTTAGCTGATTTTTTAAATCATTTTGCTGAGACTCACTGATTTGATTAGAGATTTCGAGTTTTTGAATGTATGTCCCTTTAAACATCTTTAGTTCGTAGGATTCAACATTATTGATAGAAAGACTCGATTTTCCTAAAAATTTAACTTCTTTATCTACAGATAAGTGTAGAGAACGATTTAAAATTTCTTGACACTTAGTCTTAGGTAGGAGAGTCAAATTTGTAGGATAAGTTAGAACTTGAGTTTGATTCTCGTGCATAGACTAATCCTCCACTATAATACTTCTTCAATGTTTAAGACTAAATCAATTCCTATTGGCTGTTGGAACTTATTTTGCTTAAAACTGATTTCAGCATTTGATAAATCAACAACTTGTCCTACTAGACTAGATAAATCCTGATTACTAAAACCACGTAACTTAACCTTAAACTTAGGCACATTTGAAGTTCTATTAATTTGGGAGTAAAGTTCGTATTCATCAGATTCAGCACATTGTAAACTACCGTAAGCTATAGCTGGTTTGTTATCTGCTGCCTCGATTTGACCTGTAGAAAAGCTCATTACAATACCTTCTGTTGGCAAAGTAAATTGCTCTTTTACAACTTCGTTAAATTCTACTGGATTAGCAAAAGTGTCCAGCACACTTCTTGATTTAGACATAATCGTCCTCCTCTCGAAAAAAATACATGGTCAGACTTTCTAGAATGCTGACGTGCAATGAAACTAATTTCGTTTACAAGTTCATTTTACAGAAACTCTATTGTTTTTTCAGTACATAATCTTATTGGAAAAAGTTTGCTTTTATCCCCAAAATGTGATAAACTTTTTTTAAAAAGTGTTTTCCTTTTCATAAAAAGTGCGTTTTTTTTCATAACAAAATAAAGGAGTTTTTATGAGTAAAATAAGTAATTGGCATGAATTTTACGAGCCTTACATTCCAGTTCGAAGTATTTTTCGCACTGATACTATTGTTGATAAGTACATTAAAGAAAATTATCCTAAAATCATTGAAGAACAGTTTGAGATTTACAAAGCTGAAGGCAAATACAAACGAGCAAGTGAATTTATAGAAAATGAAATCAAACCAGGTTTGAGAAATCCTGATTCTTATTTCTTAGAATTAAAGAAAGGAAATAAAAAAGATATTACTGGTATTATTCCAAATATCCAAAAATTACCTTTCGTGAAAGATTATATTGATGATTTAGAGCATTCAGAATATGATAAGGACAGAGTATATTTTAGGGATTGTTTAATGTTAGGGGCAACACTTGTGAACTACCCTAGATTTTCACACTATCTTTTATGGATATTTTCAACAACTGATGATAATTCTGAAGTATTTTCATATGGAAGTGTCTACCTAAACAAGATTTCGAGAAATATTAAAGATAATGTTGATAAATTTGAAACAATAAATGAAGAAGATTATAGCATCTCCTTAGATTGTTATCAAAGGTATTTTAATATTGATATTTTTTTAACTAAAGAGAGTATTATTGATTTTTATATTGAAAGAGAATATTACAAGATAATAAAAGACCAATATAAAATATTCAAAAAAACTAAGGCATTCAATAATCAAGAAGAATTCATCAAGAAAATGGTTATGGAATATATTGATGATGGAAAATCTCTTTATCACAATTTGATTAACAGAAAAAGAAAAATGGATAATGATTTATTGAAAAAATTTCGGGACTTCCCTATCTTGAGGGATAAGAATTCTATCCATTACAAAAATATTGAAAAATTAACTCAAATCAGAACAGCTTTACAAATGGGAGCTTTAGCTTTTCAAAAATTTCCTCACCTGGCTACTGCTAT
>NZ_AJML01000046.1:0-2273 GCF_000259525.1 Streptococcus sp. SK140
ACATCCGTGGTAAAAGCGTAGCCGATGCAATCGCAATTTTGACATTCACTCCAAACAAAGCTGCTGAAATCATCTTGAAAGTTTTGAACTCAGCTGTAGCTAACGCTGAAAACAACTTTGGTTTGGATAAAGCTAACTTGGTAGTATCTGAAGCATTCGCAAACGAAGGACCAACTATGAAACGTTTCCGTCCACGTGCGAAAGGTTCAGCTTCACCAATCAACAAACGTACAGCTCACATCACTGTAGCTGTTGCAGAAAAATAAGGAGGTAAAATCGTGGGTCAAAAAGTACATCCAATTGGTATGCGTGTCGGCATCATCCGTGATTGGGATGCCAAATGGTATGCTGAAAAAGAATACGCGGATTACCTTCATGAAGATCTTGCAATCCGTAAATTCGTTCAAAAAGAACTTGCTGACGCAGCAGTTTCAACTATTGAAATTGAACGCGCAGTAAACAAAGTTAACGTTTCACTTCACACTGCTAAACCAGGTATGGTTATCGGTAAAGGTGGTGCTAACGTTGATGCACTTCGTGCTAAACTTAACAAATTGACTGGAAAACAAGTACACATCAACATCATCGAAATCAAACAACCTGATTTGGATGCTCACCTTGTAGGTGAAGGAATTGCTCGTCAATTGGAGCAACGTGTTGCTTTCCGTCGTGCACAAAAACAAGCAATCCAACGTGCTATGCGTGCTGGAGCTAAAGGAATCAAAACTCAAGTATCAGGTCGTTTGAACGGTGCAGATATCGCCCGTGCTGAAGGATACTCTGAAGGAACTGTTCCACTTCACACACTTCGTGCAGATATCGATTACGCTTGGGAAGAAGCAGACACTACATACGGTAAACTTGGTGTTAAAGTATGGATCTACCGTGGTGAAGTTCTTCCAGCTCGTAAAAACACTAAAGGAGGTAAATAACCAATGTTAGTACCTAAACGTGTTAAACACCGTCGTGAATTCCGTGGTAAAATGCGCGGTGAAGCTAAAGGTGGAAAAGAAGTAGCATTCGGTGAATACGGTCTTCAAGCTACAACTAGCCACTGGATCACTAACCGCCAAATCGAAGCTGCTCGTATCGCCATGACTCGTTACATGAAACGTGGTGGTAAAGTTTGGATTAAAATCTTCCCACACAAATCATACACAGCTAAAGCTATCGGGGTTCGTATGGGATCTGGTAAAGGGGCACCTGAAGGTTGGGTAGCACCAGTTAAACGTGGTAAAGTAATGTTTGAAGTTGCAGGTGTATCTGAAGAGATCGCTCGCGAAGCGCTTCGTCTTGCAAGCCACAAATTGCCAGTTAAATGTAAATTCGTAAAACGTGAAGCAGAATAAGGAGAAGGCATGAAACTTAATGAAGTAAAAGAATTTGTTAAAGAACTTCGTGGTCTTTCTCAAGAAGAACTCGCGAAGCGCGAAAACGAATTGAAAAAAGAATTGTTTGAACTTCGTTTCCAAGCTGCTACTGGTCAATTAGAACAAACAGCTCGCTTGAAAGAAGTTAAAAAACAAATCGCTCGTATCAAAACAGTTCAATCTGAAGCGAAATAATAGACTAGGGAAGGAGAAATTTCAATGGAACGCAATAATCGTAAAGTTCTTGTTGGACGTGTTGTATCTGACAAAATGGACAAGACAATCACAGTTGTAGTTGAAACAAAACGTAACCACCCAGTCTATGGTAAACGTATTAACTACTCTAAAAAATACAAAGCACATGATGAAAACAATGTTGCCAAAGAAGGCGATATCGTACGTATCATGGAAACTCGTCCGCTTTCAGCTACAAAACGTTTCCGTCTTGTAGAAGTCGTTGAAGAAGCGGTTATCATCTAATCAAACCTGAAAGGAGAAAACTGAAATGATTCAAACAGAAACTCGTTTGAAAGTCGCAGACAACAGCGGTGCACGCGAAATCTTGACTATCAAAGTTCTTGGTGGTTCTAAACGTAAATTTGCGAACATCGGTGATGTTATTGTGGCATCTGTAAAACAAGCTACTCCTGGTGGTGCGGTTAAAAAAGGTGACGTTGTTAAAGCAGTTATCGTTCGTACTAAATCAGGTGCTCGTCGTGCTGATGGTTCATACATCAAATTTGACGAAAACGCAGCAGTTATTATCCGTGAAGATAAAACTCCTCGCGGAACACGTATCTTTGGCCCAGTTGCACGTGAATTGCGTGAAGGTGGCTTCATGAAGATCGTGTCACTTGCTCCAGAAGTACTTTAATTTTCACAGAGCAAAAACAAACAAACACA